>DAIEMM010000189.1 GCA_027349605.1 Anaeromyxobacteraceae bacterium | reverse complement strand
CATCGGCTTGGCCGCGCCCGCGGGCCGCATCGGGGCGCTGCCGGGGTGGGCGAGGACGCGCTCCGGGTCGGCGTCGAACTTCGCCGCACACCCCGCGCAGCAGAAGTAGAACGTGGCCTCCCCGTGCCGCCGCGACACGACGGTTGGCGTCTCGAACACCTGCATGCCGCACACCGGGTCGACGCCGAGCAGCGTCTTCCCGCCCGCCGCCGTGCCGGCCTGTCCCGTCGCGTGCTCATCCATCGCGAACCCCCCGGCCGAATACTACCCGCTCGCCCGGCGCGGAATTCCTCCCGGGCGGCCGCCGGGGCCGGCGCCGGGCCCGGGGCGGCGTGCTATCGTCGGCCCACTATGGCGTTGCACGTCGTCGACCACCCGGTGCTGCAGGACATCCTGGCCCGTCTGCGCGACCGCGCGACCAGCTGCGAGGAGTTCCGCATCCTCGCCCACCGCATCTCCCTCCTGCTCGTCGCCGAGGCCACCCGCGACATCCCGACGGTGGCCGGCACGGTCCAGACCCCGCTCGAGACCGCCGCCGTGCGGCGGGTCGCGGCCCGCGTCGTCGCGGTGCCGGTGCTGCGCGCCGGGCTCGGGATGCTGGAGGCGTTCCTCGACCTGCTGCCGGCGGCCGAGGTCGGCTACTTCGGCCTCGAGCGCGACGAGACGACCGCCGTGGCCCGCCGCTACTACGAGAAGGTGCCGGCCGACCTCGCGAGCGCGGTCGTCTTCCTCCTCGACCCGATGCTCGCCACCGGCGGCTCCGCCGCCATGGCGGTCGAGGGGCTCGAGGGGATGGGCGCGCGGCGTGTGCGCCTGGTCTCGATCGTCGCCGCGCCGGAGGGCGTCGAGCGGCTGCAGCGCGGCGCGCCCGGCGTGGAGATCTACACGGCCGCGGTGGACCGGCAGCTCGACGCCCGCAAGTACATCCTCCCGGGACTCGGCGACTTCGGCGACCGCCTCTACGGCACCTAACGGGCGCTACCGATCCCGGGCCATCTGCGTTGTCGGGCTGCGGCGGTTCGGATCCTCACGTACCCTCCGGGTACGCTCCGGTCCGACCGCCTTGCCCTCCTAGCCAGGGGCCAGGTATCACACTTTGTCCGCGGTTCGGCAGTGCGGGTTCGTCGGCCGAGCGATATGGCTCCCCAATTGTCAGGCCGCCGGCACCAAAGTGTGATACCTGGCCCCTACCAATCTCGGCAGCGCGGCTACACGCCGTAACCCCTACGCCCTGCCGTTCACGTAGTGTCCTTCACGGACCACGGACCACGGACCACGGACCACGGACCACGGACCACGGACCACGGACCACGGACCACGGACCACGGACCACGGACCACGGACCATCGACCACGTCTTTCCTGTGCCCGGTGCGCGGGGCCCGGACCCCGGTCGCCCTACTTCGGCTCGGGGCCCAGGGTGACGCGGACGAGGTCGTCGGGGCGCACCCACTTGGCGTAGGCGGCCTGGATCTGCGGCGCCGTGAGCGCCAGGTACCGGTGCGCCGCGAGGGTGGGCTCGTCGAGCGGCAGGTCGTGGGTGGCACGGTCGAGCAGCCCCTGGGCGATGCTCCCCACGCTCGCCTCGGAGAGCGGGATCTCGCGCAGCACCAGCGCCCTGGCTTTCTGCAGCTCGACCGGCGTCACGGGCGCCGCCGCCATCGACTTCAGCTCGCGCACGACGATGGCCTGCGCCTTGCTCACGTTCGGCGGGTCGCAGCCGTAGCGCACGACGTAAACGGAGCGCTTCTGCCCGACGTCGAAGTTGGACGAGACGTAGTAGACCAGCCCGCCCTTCTCGCGCAGGTCGCGGTACAGGCGGGTGGCGTAGAAGGCGCCGCCGAGCACGTGGTTGCCGAGCTGGAGGGCGTAGTAGTCGGGGTTGGAACGGTCGAGGCCGAGCGTCTCGGCGAGCGTCACGCTATCCTGCACGCGGCTGCTGTCCGGCACCGCCGTGGTGGACGGCCGGTTGGCCGGCACCGCCGGCAGCACCGTCTCGGGTTTGGGTCCCTCCGCCTTCCAGCCGCCGAAGTACTTCTCGACCGTGGCCTTGGCCTCCTCCGGCGTGACCTTGCCGATCACCACGATGGTCGTCAGGTCGGGCCGGAAGACCTTGGCGTCGTACGCCTTCACGTCGGCCAGCGCGAGCGCCGCGACGGTCGCGGGCGTGGCCTCGCGCAGGCTCGGGTCGTTCTGCGGGGAGAGGGCCGCGTCGAGGGCGCGGCCCGAGAGGTAGAACGGGCTCTGCAGGAGGCCCGCCACGGAACGGGCGGTCTGCGCCTGCACGATCTTGAACGCCGGCTCGGGCAGCGCCGGGTGCAACTCGTTGTCCGCCAGGAGCTCGACGGCGCGGTCGAAATGGTCCGCCAGCGCCTCGACCGAGAAGCCGGTGCCCGCGGATTCCTGGGCGCCGATGTCGTCCAGCGCCTTTTGGAACGCCAGCCTGTCGAGGCTGGTGGTGCCGAAGGAGAAGAGCCGGTCCAGCACCCGGTCGACGCCCTCCTGGCCCTTGGGCGTCTCCAGGTCGGGCTGGTTGCGGACCTGGCCGAAGAGGGAGACGGTGTCGCTGATCGACTCGGGCTGGACGATGAGCGTGAGGCCGTTGGGCAGCTTCGTCACCACAGGGTTGACCACCGACGCCGGCACGGCCAGGCGCGCGAGCGCCTGCTCGGCCCACGGCGGCAGCGTCACGGCCTTGGGGTTCTTCGGGGCGAACGACTCCTTCCCGCCGAAGCCCTTGGATGCGAGCGGCTTGCCCGAAGGCTGGGGGGTGAGGATGGCGACGACGGCGTGGTCCTGGTCCAGGACCTGCTTGGCGACCCGGTCCACCTCGGCGGGCGTCACCTTCTCCATGGCCCTGAGATCGTCATCGGGGGAGCGGCGCCCCTCCACGGCGAGCGCTTGCGACCACGCCTGCGCGAGGCCCGAGACGGAATTCTTTTCGAGCTCGGCGCCGGTGAGTTCCTGCCGTTTGGCCGCCGCCACCAGGTCGGCCGGCAGCCCGTTGTGCACCGCACCGGCGAGGATCCCCTTGACCTCCTTGACGAGCCCGGCCGCGTCGGCGCCCTTGGGGAAGACGGCGACGGCGAAGCCGAGACCGGCCTCCGGCAGGGCGTTGAACTGGAACCCGGCGTACATCGCCTTCCCCTGCGGGACGAGGCCGTAGAGGTCCCAGCGCTGGCTGGAGAGAACGTCGCTCATCACCTGGGCGGCGGCGTAGTCGGGGCTGTCCGAGCCGGGCAGGCGGAAGCAGACGATGGCCAGGCCGTACGGCAGGTCGGTGGTGAGGTTCAACGTCTCCGGCTTGACGGGTTCCAGTTTGACGGCCGGACGGGCCGGGATCTGCTTGGCGGGGATGGCGCCGAAGAGCTTCTCCACCTCTTTGAACGTGGCCTGAGGGTCCACGTGGCCCACGATCACGAGCACGGCGTTGTTGGGAGCGTACCAGACGTTGTGGAAGCGGCGCAGCATGGCGCCGGTGGTCTGGTCGAAGGAAGGCCGCGTGCCGAGGGCGTCGTGGGCGTACGGCGTGCCCTTGAACATGGCGTCCAGGAGCTTGGTGTAGAAAACGTACTGCGGGTTGGAGAGGTCCTGGGCCACCTCCTGCTCGATGGCGCCGCGCTCCTCGCCCCAGAGTTCGTCGCTGTCGAGGACGCCGCCCATGCGCAGCGCCTCGATGTGGAGCGCCAGGTCGAGCTCGTCGGCCGGGACGGTGAAGAAGTACTGCGTCACGGTCTGCTGCGTGTCGGCGTCGAAGTCGCCGCCCATGGCGGCCGTGATGTCGGCCAGCTGGTCGGCCGAGAGCTCCGGGCTGCCGCGGAACATCATGTGCTCCTGGGCGTGCGCCATCCCCGGGAAACCCGCGGGAGCCTCGTTGGAGCCCACGAGGTAGTTGACCTCGGTGGTCACCACGGGGGCCAGCTTGTTTTCGACGATCACGACTCGCAGGCCGTTCTTCAGCGTGGCCCTGAGGATGCCGGCCTCCCCGGGGACCCCTCCGGACGCCCGCAGGGGGGATGCCCAGCCCAGTCCGAGAACGAGGAGCGCCGCCGCCCCCCACCGTCCCACCCGCGCCACCCTCCGCGGAGCGGGCAAGGCACGCATCGCCGGCGCCTTCGCCCGCGTCTCATCCGTCTTCAGGTCCCAGCTCGTTTCCATCGACTTGCTCCCTTCACCGCGACCCACGGCCTGCACCCGCCGCGAACGTCCTCTTCGACCCACTCACCACGACCCACGACCCACGACCCACGGTCGTTCCTGACCCCTGTCTTTGCCGGCCCCCGGTCCCCGGCCCCGTCTTCGTCTCTTCGGACCACGGGCCCCGGTCTCTTCCGGCCCCCGGCCACCGGCTACCGGCCACGCCTCTTCAGTAATCGCTGGTCATGATGAACAGCGGCTTCGTCTCGAAGCGTTCGTAGATCGGGCGCAGCCGGTCGGTGTTGTAGAACTTGCGCACGTCCACCGTT
>DAIEMM010000035.1 GCA_027349605.1 Anaeromyxobacteraceae bacterium | reverse complement strand
ATGTCGGCTCATCGCATCCTGGGGCTGGAGCAGGTCCCAAGGGTTTGGCTGTTCGCCAATTAAAGCGGTACGCGAGCTGGGTTCAAAACGTCGTGAGACAGTTTGGTCCCTATCTGCCGTGGGCGTAGGAGAAGTGAGAGGGCCTGACCCTAGTACGAGAGGACCGGGTTGGACACACCGCTGGTGTACCAGTTGTCTCGCCAGAGGCATCGCTGGGTAGCTATGTGTGGAATGGATAACCGCTGAAAGCATCTAAGCGGGAAACCAGCCTCGAGATTACTTCTCCCGGGAGCAATCCCCTGAAGCCCCCTTGAAGACCACGAGGTTGATAGGCCGGGAGTGTACGCGCTGTGAGGCGCTCAGCTGACCGGTACTAATCGGGCGTGAGGCTTGGTCTCCCTCTTCTCAGGCCGCAGATGGCCGAGTCGAGGCCGAGATCGAGGTTCCCATCGGGAACCCGATCCGGTGAATTCGTTGCCGGTGCGTTTTTACCCTTCGTATGGTTGTCCGACGGCTCGTCCGTCCGATCTTTTCCAATTTGCGGTGGCTATTTCGGCAGGGTCACACCCGTTCCCATCCCGAACACGGAAGTTAAGCCTGCCAGAGCCGATGGTACTGCACGGGAAGCTGTGCGGGAGAGTAGGTCGCCGCCGCATCCTTTTCGAGGGCCCGCTGGGGAATTCCAGCGGGCCCTCTCCTTTTGGTGTGTAGACTGCGCGGGGCTCGCGACTGCGGGAGGAGGAACGATGCTGGGCATCATCGGGGGTTCGGGGCTCGAGCACGCCATGGGAGACCTCGGGAGGTCCGAGTCCCACGACATCGACACCCCCTTCGGCAAGCCGTCGGCGCCCATCATCACCACCGAGGTCGACGGCATTCGCCTGGCGCTCCTGAAGCGCCACGGCGAGGGGCACGTCTTCAGCCCCTCCAGCGTCCCGTACCGCGCCAACGTCTTCGCCCTGAAGAAGCTCGGGGTGACCCGAATCCTGGGAACCGGCGCCGTGGGAAGCCTTCGCGAGGAGATCGCCCCCCGCTCACTGGTGGTCCCGGACCAGGTGATCGACAAGACCTTCCGGCGGGCCGGCACGTTCTTCGACGACCTGGCGGTCCACGTCGAGCTGGCTTCGCCGTTCTGCCCTTCGTTGCGCGAGGTCCTGGCCAGGGCGTCGGCCAGCTCGCCGACCCGGGTCCAGCAGGGCGGGACCTACGTCTGCATGGAAGGTCCGCAGTTCTCCACCCGCGCTGAGAGCGAGCTGCACCGGTCCTGGGGCGCCTCGCTCATCGGGATGACGGCCATGCCCGAGGCGCGCCTCGCCCGGGAGGCCGAGATCTGCTACGCGCTCGTGGCCCTCCCCACCGACTACGACTGCTGGCGCCCGCATCCGCACGCCCTCGACCAGTTCGAGCTGCTCGAGGAGATCATCGGCAACCTCAAGGCGGCGAGCCAGAATGCCCTGCACCTGATCCGGAGCGCGCTGCCCCACCTGGCCGCGCTGGGGAATCGCCCCTGCCCGTGCCAGTCGGCGCTCGAGCTGGCCATCTGGTCGGACCGGGCCCTCATCCCTCCCGCCACGCGGGAGCGGCTCCGCCCCATCCTGGGCAAGTACCTCGACCCGAAGGCGTAGGTGTCGGGGAGATGCGCCACTACCCGATGAGCCTGTCCGGGAGCGTGAAGGCCCTGAGCGGCGTCTTCACGCTCCTCATGGTCGCCGTCCCGGTCTTCACGTGGTTCCTGATCCCGGGCCTGGCGCTGGGTGGCCCGCAGGGGCCCGCCCTGGAGGCGCGCTGGGCGACCCTCGCGGCGCCCCTCTTCGCGCTGGGGGTCTGGGCGTTCTCGCCGAAGGCGATCGAGATCGAGGGAGGGGAGCTCCGCATCCTCCGGCGGGCCTGGCGTGCCGCCAGCTATCCGCTCTCGCGGGTCGAGCAAGCCGCGGTCCTGCCGCCGCAGGGGCTCTCGGGCGCGATGCGCTTGCTCGGAAACGGCGGCCTCTTCGGGTACACCGGCTGGTACTACCGGAGGGGGCTGGTCCGGCTCTACACCACCCGGAGATCCGGGCTGGTGCAGGTCGTGGTGGGGGGCAGGCGCGTCGTGCTCTCTCCCGACGAGACCGAGCGGTTCATCGAGGGCCTCCTGGCCGTGGCGCCGCGAGCGCGCGACGCTCAGCCCGGGGAGCCGGGCGCCCGGAGCGCCAGCCGGACCAGCTGACGGACGTTCTCCGGGCAGTCGATCCCGTCGGTGTCCTCGGTCCAGCGAGCCTCGCTCCACTCGTCGCAGGCGGCCAGGTCGCGCGACGTCACGTCGGCGACGAAGGCGAAGTTCATGTGAAGCCCCTTCGACCCGGCCTGGTGCTCCTCGTACCCGATGAGACCGGGCGGCGTACCGTCCACGCCCGCGCCAGGGGGGAACTTGCCCGAGAGCCCGGTCTCCTCCCGGAGTTCCCGGACGGCCGCTTCGAGGGGGGTCTCACCGGACTCGATCTCCCCGCCCACCGGGAGCCAGGTGCCCAGCCGGCGGTGGCGGACGAGCAGGACGGCGCCGCCGTGCCGGGCGAAGATGGCCACCGAGAAGGCCCTCCGGGTCACGTCGTCACCAGGTCCCGGACGCCGGTGGCCACCAGGTAGGCGGTGAGGGCGATCATGACCACCGTGGTGGTCCAGGCGACCAGGTTCAGCCAGCGCCCGTTCCGGTGGACCCCCATGAGCTTCTCGTCGTTGGCGAGCCGGAGCATGTAGACGAGGACGAAGGGGAGCAGGACCCCGTTCACGATCTGCGAGATGAGCATGATCCGGATGAGGGGAAGCCGGGGGATGAGGACCACCGCCGCGCCCACCGCCACGATTCCGGTGAAGAGCCAGTAGAACTGCTTCGCCTCGCCCCACTTGCGGTCGAGCCCCGACTCCCATCCGGCCGACTCGGTCACGAAGTAGGCGGTGGAGAGGGGCAGGATGGCCGCGGCGAAGAGGGACGCGTTGAAGAGGCCGAAGGCGAAGAGAAGGGAGGCGTACTTCCCCGCGAGCGGGGCGAGCGCCATGGCGGCCTGGTCGGCGGTGTGGATGGTGATGCCCTGCCGGTGGAGGGTGGCGGCGCAGGCCATCACGATGGAGAAGGCCACCACGTCGGTGACGATGCACCCCAGCACCACGTCGATGCGGGTGTAGCGAAGCTCGTCCACGTCGATCCGCTTCTCGACCACGGCGGCCTGCTGGTAGAACTGCATCCAGGGCGCGATGGTGGTGCCCACGAGGCCGATGAGCATGGCCACGTAGGCGCCGTTGCTCTCGAAGGACGGGGTCACCGCCGCGAGCGCCACCTCGCCCCAGTCCGGCTTCGCGAGCACCATCGAGATGGGGTAGGCGACGTAGAGCAGGCTCGCCACCAGGAAGACCTTCTCCACCACCCGGGCGCTCCCCTTCAGCACCAGGAACCAGACGCCCACCGCCACCAGGGGCACCGAGACCCAGGGCGGGACGCGGAAGATCTGGAGGCTCGCCGCCACGCCGGCGAACTCTGCGATGGTGTTGGCCAGGTTGGCGACCACCAGCGCCACCGAGACCCAGAAGGTGGTCCGGACCCCGAAGTTCTCCCGGATGAGGTCGGCGAGCCCCTTGCCGGTGACCACGCCCATGCGGGCGCTCATCTCCTGCACCACGATGAGCGCGACCGTGATGGGCCCGAGCGTCCAGAGGAGCTTCGTGCCGAACTGGGCTCCGGCCAGGGAGTAGGTGGTGATCCCACCGGCGTCGTTGTCGACGCTGGCGGTGATGAGTCCCGGCCCCATCACGGCGAGGAACAGGGCGACCCGCCTCCAGCGTCCGGGCCGCACCTGCCGCTTCTCAGGCGGCATCGACCACCTCGGCGAGGATGTCGTCGACCGTCACCATTCCCATGAGCGATCCAGCCTGGTCGACCACCGGCACCGAGAGCATGTTGTACTTGGACGCGGCGCGCGCCACGTCGCGGAGGTCGGTGTCGGCGCTCACGGAGGCCGGGATCTCCCGGAGCAGCGAGGAGAGGGGCGTGGCGGGATCGCCGGCCACGATCAGGTCCTTCAGGGTCACCATCCCTTGCAGGAGGCCGCCCTCCACCACGAAGATCTCGTAGACCAGCGGGAGCTCCTCGGCGCGGCGCCGCACCTCGGCGAAGGCCTCGGCGACCGTGGCGCTGCCCGGGAGCTCGACCAGGTCGGGCGTCATGAGTCCGCCCGCGGAGCGGGGGTGGTACTCGAGCAGCTCGGCGACCTCGGCGGCCTCCGGCTTCTCCATGGCCTGGAGCAGCTCGTCCCGGGTGTGGCCGGGCAGCTCGGAGAGCGCGTCGGCGGCCTCGTCCGGCGCCATCTCCTCGAGGATGTCGGCGGCCTTCTCGGGCGGCACCGCCTCGAGCAGCTCG
>DAIEMM010000026.1 GCA_027349605.1 Anaeromyxobacteraceae bacterium | reverse complement strand
CCGGTGCTCCAGATCCCCACCGAGCTGGAGAAGGAGATGACCGTCCTCGACGTCCCGCTCCCCACCCACGAGGAGCTCTTCGGGCTCCTCAAGGAGATCGCCGAGGTGGTGGTGAAGGGGAAGCGGGCCTCGGTGAGCCTGCGCCGCGAGGACGCCGACGCCATCGCCAAGGCGGCGCAGGGGCTCACCCTCTCCGAGGCCGAGAACGCCTTCGCCAAGGCCATCGCCGCCGACTCGCGCCTCGCCAAGGAGGACATCGGCCTCATCCTCGACGAGAAGCGGCAGGTCATCCGCAAGAGCGGGCTCCTCGAGTACTACCCGACCGAGGAGCAGTTCGCGAACGTCGGAGGCCTCGAGAATCTCAAGACCTGGCTCTCCCGGCGCGGCAACGCCTTCAGCGAGCCGGCGCGCCGCTTCGGGCTGCCCGAGCCGAAGGGGCTCCTGCTCCTCGGCGTGCAGGGCTGCGGGAAGAGCCTCACCGCCAAGGCCATCGCCTCCTCGTGGAAGATGCCGCTCCTCCGGCTCGACATGGGACGGATCTTCAGCGGCCTCGTGGGCTCGTCGGAGGAGAACCTCCGCCGGGCCATCCGCGTGGCCGAGAGCGTGGCCCCGGCGGTGCTCTGGACCGACGAGATCGAGAAGGGGCTGTCCGGATCGGGTTCCTCCGGCATGTCGGACGGCGGCGTGACGGCCCGTGTCTTCGGCGCCATGCTCACCTGGCTCCAGGAGAAGACCGCACCGGTCTTCGTGGTGGCCACGGCGAACCGCATCGACCTCCTGCCCCCCGAGCTCCTGCGCAAGGGACGCTTCGACGAGATCTTCTTCATCGACCTGCCGGCGCGGCCGGAGCGGGAGGAGATCTTCCGCATCCACGTGGGGCGGCGCGGACGCAAGCCGGAGGACTTCGACCTGGCCAGGCTGGCCGCGGCCGCCGAGGCCTTCAGCGGCGCCGAGATCGAGCAGGTCGTGGTGGCCGCCCTCTACGACGCCTTCGCCGAGGGGAAGGAGCTCGAGCAGCGTCACCTCGACCGGGCCGTCGCCGAGACCTTCCCGCTCGCCACCACCATGGGCGAGGAGATCCAGAAGCTGCGGGAGTGGGCCAAGACCCGGACCCGCCCGGCCTCCACCGTCCCGGCGGAGGACGTCCCCCGCCCCATCGCCTCCCGCTTCGGCTGACCCGTGTCCTCGGAGCGCCGCGACCGGTTCCTCAAGCTGGAGCGCGCCCGGCCGGGCGGCGACCTGCCCGACCCGCTCCCCGACGACGATCGCTTCGAGGGGCTCGGCGAGGCCCCGCCGCGCCCCGCCGCACCTCCGCCCGTCCGGCCGTCGATCCCCTCCTCGTCCACGGACCGGTTCCGGCCGCCCCCCGAGCGCCCGCTGGAGACCGACGACGGGAGGGAGGGAACGCAGCCATTCACCCGCTGTGCGTCCTGCCAGATGGACAACACCGTCTACGCGGCGACCTGCCAGAACTGCGGCGCCGCGCTCGACACCCAGGCCCAGCGCGCATTCAACGAGCGGCTCTGGGCGGAGCGCCAGGCCCAGGCCGAGACCGAGAAGCGGGAGCTGGCGGAGCGGGAGACGGCCCGGCAGCGCGACGCCGCCGAGAACGCCCGCGCCCGGCGCGAGCTGGCCGAGGAGATGTCCCGCCGCGAGAGGGACCGCATCGAGGAGGAGCTCCCCGACGGCCCCTTCGGCCGCGGTCCGGTGGCGCGACCCGGCGCCGACACCACCGGCATGCGGCTCCTGCGGATGCTGCCCGGGCTCCGCTGGCGCATCGCCGCGGCCAGCGTGGCCATCGGGGTCCCGCTCCTCCTGCTGCTCTTCGGGCGCGGCCAGATCCAGATGGTGGGCATGATGCTCCTCGGCCTCGTCATCGCGCTCTTCTCGCCCGGGCGGCGCCGCTTCCGGAGGTGGTGATGTCGCAGAACGTGGGAATCGTGGTGGCGGTGCAGGGGATCGCCTTGCTCCTCCAGGTCGTCTCCGAGCTGGGCGCCGAGTACCGCGCCGAGAAGAGGATGCGCACCGTCGACGGCGCCTCCCACGACGTCGATTACGTGGTGAAGGACGGCGAGGCCGAGGTCGGGGTGAAGGTCGACCGGAAGACCGAGAAGGTGACCCTCATCCCCAGGGATTGCGACGCCGGTCCGGGGAAGGCGCTGGCCGGCCGGATCGCACAGCGCTGGGCCTACTCCAAGGCGGTGGGCGAGCTGAAGCGCAAGGGGTACACCGTGGCCAAGGAGCAGAAGCAGGCCGACGGATCGGTGCGGGTGGTCATGCAGCGCTGGAGGTGAACGTGGCCGACAAGATCGAGATCGAGCTCGTCTTCACGCCCGAGGGCGAGGTGCGCCTCGAAACCCGCGGCCTGAAGGGCAAGACCTGCGTGCAGGAGACCGAGGCGCTCGAGAAGGCGCTCGGGAGCGTGCGGCAGCGCGAGAAGACCTCGGAGTACTACCAGCAGCCGGCGACGACGAAGGGCACCACGCGCCAGGGCCGGTAGCGCCGCATCACTTCTCCGGCCAGCCGCTCCGGTCCATCGTCCCGTCGGGGCGAAGGCGAAGCTCGATGGTGCGCTCGATCTCCCCCGGAGCGACGAGCTCGACGCCGGGCGCGTGGCGGCCGGTGAGGAAGTGGAAGCGCTGGTTGGCCGAGCCGGACCACCGGCGCCTTCGCTCCGGCAGGTCGGCCCGGTAGGGCCCGTCGACGAGCACGTCGACGAGGGCCAGGAGCTGCCGCGCCCCCGGCGGACGGTCGAGGCGGAGGTCCTCGAAGAGGTGGCCGGTGAAGGCCATCACCGAGAGTCCGCGCTCCTGCGCTCCCCGGGCGAATGGGGCGAGCGCCGTCGCCTGCTCGAACGGCTCACCGCCGAGGAGCGTCACGCCCTGCACCTGGTCCCGGACCCGGTCGAGCCTCGCGAGCAGGTCCGCGGCCTCGACAGGCGTTCCGATGCCCGGCTCGAACATGTGGGGGTTGCAGCAGCCCGGGCATCGGATGCGGCAGCCCTGGACTCAGACCGCGAAGCGGGACCCGGGCCCCTCGGCCTCG
>DAIEMM010000023.1 GCA_027349605.1 Anaeromyxobacteraceae bacterium | reverse complement strand
CCATCGGGGCCTCCGACGTCGGCCGCAAGCGCAGCCACAACGAGGACGCCTTCCTGGTCATGCCCGAGGCCGGCCTCTTCGCGGTGGCCGACGGGCTGGGCGGCCACGCGTCGGGCGAGGTGGCGAGCCGCATGGCGGTCGACGAGCTGGCCGCCTGCTTCGGGCGGCTTCCGGGCACCCCCGAGGAGAGGCTCCGCGAGGCCCTGCGGATCGCCAACCGGGCCGTTCACGGGCTGTCGCAGGCCGACGCCCGCCTGTCCGGCATGGGAACGACGCTGGTGGCCGGCCACTTCGCCGAGGCCGGCCGGCTGGCCGTGGCCCACGTGGGCGACAGCCGCGCCTACCTCTTCCGCGACGGGGAGCTGCACCGGCTCACCGAGGACCACTCCCTCCTCCAGGACTTCATCCGCCAGTCCCACCCCACGGCGGCGGAGATCGAGGCCTACCCGCACAAGAACGTGATCGTCCGGGCGGTGGGGATGCGGGAGACGGTGGACGCCGACGTGTCCACCCTGGACGCGCGGGAGGGGGACCTGCTGCTCCTCTGCTGCGACGGGCTCTTCGGCATGCTCCCCGACGAGCAGATGGCGGAGATCCTGCGCCTGGAGGGGGGCGAGATCCTGCGGGCCAACCAGCTCCTCGTCGACGCGGCGAACCGGGCCGGCGGCGCGGACAACGTGACCTCGGTGCTGGTCGAGGTGGTCGAGATCTAGCCCGCCGGCACCCGGAGCTCCCCGGCCGCGACGGCCCGGGAGAGCCTCTCCCCGGGGCGGACGGCCGTCCCCGGCCAGACGACGGCCCGCTCCACGACCGCGCCCCGCCCCACCCGGCTCGAGGCTCCCAGCACAGCCTCCGGACCGACGACCGCTCCCGCCTCGACCGCCGCTCCCGGCCCGACGAGCACGGGCCCGAGGAGCCGCGCGGCAGGGTCCACCGACGCGCCCTCCGAAACGAGCACGCGCGTGGGACCGGGACGGAGGCCCTCGAAGGGGTCGGCGCCGGGCGACCAGACCGGCGCTCCGCCGGAGAGCAGGTCGAGGTTGGCCCGGAGGTAGCGCTCGGGCGTGCCCAGGTCGTTCCAGTAGCCGCCGGCCAACACCGCCCGGACGCGGCCCGAGGCCAGCAGCGGCGGGTAGACGTGGCGGTTCACGTCGCAGGCGAAGGGGCTCGCCGGCACGTGGTCGAGCAGCGCCGGCGAGAGCACGTGGACGCCGGTGAAGTGCATCGGCACGAGCGCCTCCCCTCCCGGCCCGAGCCCGGCGATGCGCCGCACCGACATGCCGGGGTCGACGTCCACGGTGGCGTAGCGCGCCCCCTCCGGCATGGGCGCGAGCACCATCGTGGCGAGGGCCCGGCTCTCCCGGTGGGCCGACACCACGGCCGCGAGGTCCACGTCGAAGAGGATGTCGCCGTTCCAGAGGACGACGGCCCCGGCCCCGGCGAGCAACGGGCGGGCCTCGCGGAGGGCCCCTCCGGTCCCGGCGATGACCGGCTCGACCGAGACCGAGATCTCGAGCCCGGCCGCGCGCGCCGCCCCCTCGGCCACCCGCTCCATCTCCGCCGCCAGGTGGTGGACGTTCACGACCACCCGGCGCACGCCGGCGGCGCGAAGCCGCCCGAAGGCCAGCTGGACGAGCGGCATGCCGGCCACGGGGACGGCGGGCTTGGGCAGGAGATCGGTGAGCGGCCGGAGCCGCGTGCCCAGCCCTGCGGCGAGGACCATCCCGACGACGCCGTCCATGGTAGAGCCACCTTATCCGATGTCCCCGTCGACGCGACTTCGCCTCTTCTACTTCGCCTACTACGGCTGCGTGGGGACCTTCCTGCCCTACTTCGCCCCCTATCTGCGGGGGCTGGGGTTCTCGGGCGAGCAGATCGGCACCGTGCAGATGATCGGCCCCCTCGTGGCCGTACCCACCGCCATCGCCTGGGCCACCGCCGCCGACCGGCTCCGGGCCCCGGCGCGGGTGCTCGCGGTCGCCACCGCCTGGGCCTTCCTCGCGGTGCTCTTCCTCCCCGCCGCGCGCGCGCCCGTCGCGGTGGGGCTGGTGCTCCTCGCCTACTCGCTCGCCGACCGCGCCGTGGTGCCCCTCGTCGACTCCCTCACCGTGGAGTGGACGATCCACCATCCCGGGTCCTCCTACGCCCGCATCCGGCTCTTCGGGTCGGTGGGCTTCGCGGTGGTCACCTCGGCGGTCGGCCTCGTCCTCACCTGGCGCGGCGACCGGCCGGGGGACCCGCTGGTCCCGATCGCGGTCGCTGCCTGCGTCGGCGGCTACGCGCTCCTGGCCCTGCGCCTCCCGGTTCCCCCGGTTCCGCCTCACCCTCCCCGCTTCCGGGAGATGGCCGGGCTCCTGCGCGACGGCCCGTTGCTGGCCCTCCTGGCCGTCTTCTCCCTTCACTGGGGGGCGACGGCGCCCTTCCACCTGCTGTTCGGCCTCTTCGTGCGCGACCTCGGGCTTCCGGCCAGCGTCACCGGGGTGGGCATGGCGCTGGGGGTGGTGGCCGAGGTCGCGGCGCTGCTCGCCTTCCCCCGCATCGCCACGCTCTTCCCGCTCCGCTCCATCCTGGCCGCCTCGTTCGCGGTGAGCGCGCTGCGCTGGCTGCTCCTCTCCCGGGCCGGCTCGGCCGCATGGGTGGTCGCGCTCCAGGTCCTCCACGCCTTCACCTTCGGGCTCTTCTGGGGCGCCGCCATGGACGCCATGTCGCGGGCCGTCCCCTCGCGGCTGCGGGCCACCGGCCAGGCCATCTTCGCGGCCGTGGTCTTCGGCGTGGGGAACGCCGTGGGCTACCAGCTCTCCGGCCTGGGCTACGACCACTGGCACGGGGTGGGGACCCTCTTCGCCTGGGCGGGGGGCGTGGAGATCCTGGCGCTCGCCGCGCTCCTCTCCCTGCCCCGGTCCGTGTTCACCGGAGGTCGCGCAGCGTCTTCGCCCCGGTAGCCTGGCGGAGGACCAGGAACAGCTCCGCCGTGGCCACCGCGTCGATGAGCGCGTCGTGGGCCTGGTAGTCGGGGAGCCCCTGTGCCCGGCGCGCCTCGGACAGGTTGAGGGACGGCATCTGGTCCCCCCCCGGGCGGAAGAGGCGTCGCCGCGTGGCCGCCTTCACGAGCAGGTCGACGGTGTCCACCACGCGGGGCTTCTTCCAGGGGAGCCGCGTGCGGGCGTGCCCCTCCTTCAGGAAGGGCAGGTCGATGCCCTGGTTGTGGACGAGCAGGATCCCGTCGGCGAGCCGCCGCCCCACCTCGAGGAGCACCGC
>DAIEMM010000506.1 GCA_027349605.1 Anaeromyxobacteraceae bacterium | reverse complement strand
CGCCTTCCTCGAGCCCATCTGGAACCGGAACTACGTGCAGGACGTCCAGATCACCATGGCCGAGGACTTCGGCGTGCAGGGGCGCGGCACCTTCTACGACAAGGCCGGGGCCATCCGCGACGTGGTCCAGAACCACCTCCTCCAGGTCGTCTCCAGCATCGCCATGGAGCCGCCGCCCCGCAGCGACGACACCGAGACCGTTCGCGCGGAGAAGGTGAAGGTCCTGAAGGGCATCCCCGCCATCCGGCCCGACCGCATCGTCCGCGGGCAGTTCCGGGGCTACCTGTCCGAGAAGGGCGTGGCGCCGGCTTCCACGGTCGAGACCTTCGTGGCCCTCCAGCTCGCGGTGGAGAACTGGCGCTGGCAGGGCGTTCCGTTCTACATCCGGGCCGGGAAGTGCCTGCCCGTGACGCGCACCGAGGTGGTGGTGCGGCTCCGCAGCCCGCCCTCGATCGTCGAGGGGGTGAAGCTTCCCCACAACCACTTCCGCTTCCGCCTGAGCCCCAACTTCGTCATCGCCCTGGGAGCGGCCATCAAGAAGGCCGACCAGGCGCCGGAGGCCGGGCAGAGCCCCGAATGCGTGGAGCTGGAGGTGACCCACGGGCTGGTGGGCGAGCTCGACCCGTACGACGAGCTGCTCGGCGACGCGATGAACGGCGACACGTTCCGCTTCGCCCGCGAGGACTGGGTGGAGGAGGCCTGGCGGATCGTCGATCCTGCCATCCAGGCGGGAACGCCCGTCCATCCGTACGAGCCGGGGACCTGGGGCCCGAAGGAGGCCCAGGACATGGTCCCCGGCGGCTGGTACGTCTCGGAGGGCTGACCGGTGGGGGAACCCCAGATCTGGCTGGTCCGGCACGGGGAGACCGCGTGGAGCCAGGCCGGGCGCCACACCGGGCGGTCCGACATCCCGCTCACCCCGCGCGGTGTGCGGCAGGCGGAGATGCTGGGGCGGCGCATCGGGTCGATGCGCTTCGCCCGGGTGGTGACGAGCCCGCTCTCCCGCGCCCGGGAGACGTGCCGCCTCTCCGGCCAGGGCGCAGGCGCGGAGCCGTCCCCGGACCTCGTCGAGTGGGATTACGGGCGCTGGGAGGGGCGCACCGGCGCCGAGATCCGCCGGGAGGTCCCCGGCTGGACCATCTGGACCGGCGCCGTGCCGGGGGGGGAGACGGCGGAGCAGGTGGGGGAGCGGGCCGATCGGGTGCTCGAACGCATCCGGGGAGCGGCGGGGACCGTGGTCCTCTTCGCCCACGGGCACGTGCTGCGCGTCCTGGCCGCGCGCTGGCTGGGGCTCCCTCCCCGGGACGGCCGCTACCTCGGGCTCGACACCGCCTCCCTCTCCTCGCTGGGCCACGAGCAGGAGCAGCCGGTGCTCCGCTCCTGGAACGAGAGCTACGACCTGGTGGCGACCCCGTGAGGATCGACGTCCTTCCCGACGCGGATGCCGTGGCGGAGGCGGCGGCTCGTCTCGTCGCCGGCGAGGCCCGCGCCGCGGTGGCGGCCCGCGGCCGCTTCGCCTTCGCGGTGAGCGGAGGGAACACCCCGTGGCGGATGCTCCGGGTGCTGGCCGGAGAGGCGCTGCCCTGGAAGGCGATCCAGCTCTTCCAGGTCGACGAGCGGGTGGCGCTGGACGGAGACCCGGACCGGAACCTCACCCACCTGCGGGAGAACCTGCTCTCCCGGGTGGACCTTCCCGGGCCGAACCTGCACGCCATGCCGGTGGAGCGGGGAGACCTCGCCGAGGCGGCCGCAGCGTACGCGCGCGAGCTCGCCGGCACGGCCGGCGGCGTCCTCGACCTGGTCCACCTCGGGCTCGGCACCGCCGGACACACCGCCTCCCTCGTCCCCGGCGACCCCGTACTCGAGGTGAAGGACGCCGACGTGGGCGTGACCGGCGTCTACGCGGGGCGCCGCCGCATGACGTTGACCTACCCGGCCCTCGGACGGGCCAGGCAGATCCTCTGGGTGGTGACCGGCGCCGACAAGGCCCGGGCCCTTCTGCGTCTCGAGGCGGGCGACCCGACCATCCCGGCCGGGCGGGTCCGCGCCGACCGGGCCGTGCTGCTCGCCGACGCGGCGGCCGCCGCCCGCCTGCCGCCCCAGGGGAAGGAGGACCCATGACCACCGACGCCAGCCGGCTCCTCGAGCGATGGGGATGCGGCCCGGTGGCGTTCACGGGGCATCGTGACGCCCTCTACGATCGGCACCTCCTCTTCGACAACGTGATCGACCCGAAGGCGGCCGGCCACCGCGAGCGGTTCGAGGCCGCCGCCCGAGCCGTCCGCGACATCCTCGCCCAGCGCTGGGTTGCCACCGATCGCCACTACGCGAACGAGAACCCGAAGCGGGTCTACTACCTGTCCATGGAGTACCTCCTGGGCCGCTCGCTCGCCAACAACGTCACCAACATGCTGCTGGAGCAGGCCGTGCGGCGCGCCGTGGAGGAGAAGCAGATCGACTGGCGGAACCTGCTCGAGCAGGAGCCCGACGCCGGGCTCGGCAACGGGGGACTGGGCCGGCTGGCGGCCTGCTTCCTCGACTCCATGGCCACCCTGCAGCTTCCCGCCGTGGGGTACGGCCTTCGCTACGAGTACGGCATGTTCCGCCAGACCCTGGAGCACGGGTGGCAGGTGGAGCACCCCGACAACTGGCTGCGCCACCCCGATCCCTGGGAGGTGGCGCGGCCCCACGAGCGGGTGGAGGTCCACCTCAACTGCTCCTTCGAGATCGAGGGCGGGTCGATGAAGGCCGTCCCGGGGAAGCCGTCGGTCATCCACGGGATCCCCTTCGACCGCCCGGTGGTGGGGTACGGGGGCGGGAACGTGAACACGCTCCGGCTCTGGGCCGCGACCGCTCCCGACGCCTTCGACTTCCAGGCCTTCAGCGAGGGGGACTTCGTCTCCGCGCTGGCGGGCACGCTGACCGCCGAGTCCCTCACCCGCGTGCTCTACCCCGACGACTCCACCAGCGCCGGGCGGGCGCTCCGCTTCGTCCAGGAGGTCTTCCTGGTGGCCTGCTCGCTCGGCGACATCCTGCGCCGCTTCGTGGCCAGGAACGGCGACTGGCACGCGCTGCCGGAGAAGGTGGCGATCCAGCTCAACGACACGCACCCGTCCATGGCCGTGCCCGAGCTGATGCGGATCCTGCTCGACGACGCCAGGCTCCCCTGGGACGACGCCTGGGACCTCACCCGGCGCACGCTCGCCTACACCAACCACACGCTCCTCCCGGAGGCGCTCGAGCGCTGGCCGCTGGAGTGGTTCGAGGCGATCGTGCCCCGCCACCTCGAGATCATCCTGGAGGTGAACCGCCGGCTGCTCGACGAGGTGCGCGCCCGCTTCCCGGGCGACGAGGCGCGGGTGGGGCGGACCAGCCTGGTGGAGGAGGGGGAGCACCGGAGGATCCGCATGGCCCACCTGGCCATCGTCGGGAGCCACAGCACGAACGGGGTTGCGGCCATCCACTCCGGGCTCCTCCGTACACGAACCGTGAAGGACCTGGCCGAGCTCTACCCGGAGCGGTTCAACAACAAGACCAACGGGGTGACGCCCCGGCGCTGGCTGCGGCTCTGCAACCCGTCGCTCTCGGCCGTCGTCACCGCCGCCATCGGGGACGGATGGGTGAGGGACCTGTCCGAGCTCGGGAGGCTCCGGCCGCTGGCCGACGACGCGGCGTTCCGGGACCAGGTGGCCAGGGCGAAGCGGGAGGAGAAGGCCCGCTTAGCCGACTGGCTCCGCGGCGCCACCGGCAAGGTGGTGGACCCGGACTCGATCTTCGACTGCCAGGTGAAGCGGATCCACGAGTACAAGCGGCAGCTGCTCAACGGCCTGCGCATCGTCATGCTCTACGACCGCCTGCGGAAGGACCCCGGAGCCCAGGTGGCCCCCCGCACCTTCCTCTTCGCCGGAAAGGCCGCGCCGGGCTACCGGGTCGCCAAGGTCATCATCAAGTTCCTCTCCAACCTGGCCGGGACCATCGACGGCGATCCGGCGACCCGCGGCAAGCTCGTCGTCCTCTTCCTCCCCGAGTACGACGCGACCCTGGCCGAGAGGCTCATCCCCGCCGCCGACGTCTCCAACCAGATCTCCACCGCCGGGTACGAGGCCAGCGGCACCTCCAACATGAAGTTCATGATGAACGGCGCGCTCACGCTGGGCACGCGCGACGGGGCCACCATCGAGATGGCCGAGGCGGCCGGCGAGGAGAACTTCTTCCTCTTCGGCCTCACCGCCGCACAGGTGGAGGGGAGCCGCGGCTGGTACGATCCGCACTGGCACTACGACCACGACCCGGAGATCCGCGCCGCGCTCGACCTGGTCTTCTCCGACCACTTCAGCCGCGACGAGCCAGGGGTCTTCGAGCCGCTGCGGGAGGTGCTTCTCACGGGAGGCGACCCCTACATGCACCTCGCCGACCTCCGGTCGTACCTGGAGGCCAGCGACCGGATGGAGCGGCTCCACGCCGAGCCGGGCGCCTGGACCGCCATGGCGGTGAGGAACGTGGCCTCCTCCGGAAGGTTCTCCAGCGATCGGACCATCTCCGAGTACGCTGCCGGCATCTGGAACGCCGGTCCCTGCCCGGTTCCCTGAGTCCAGCCGGAAAGAGGAGGAAGTCGTGCCCATCTCCCCGCTCGCGGGCAAGCCCGCCCCCGCCGAACTGCTCGTCGACCTCTCCCGGCTCGAGCGGCAGTACCTCGACCGCGCTCCCGATCCCGAGGATCCGGCGCAGCTCGTGTCCTTCGGGACCAGCGGCCACCGCGGCTCGTCGCTGCGGGG
>DAIEMM010000185.1 GCA_027349605.1 Anaeromyxobacteraceae bacterium | reverse complement strand
CCCACGGCCCAGCTCCCGTTCTCGCAGAAGATCGGGCTGGTCGGGGTGATGGCCCCCTCGTCGAGGGCCCGGGAGAGGACGATGGCCTTGGCGGTCGAGCCGACCTCGAAGGCGTCGAGGACGGCGCGGTTGCGGAGGTCCTCCTTGCGGGGCGAGTTGGGATTCAGGAGCGGCGCCGTGGCGAGGGCCAGGATCTCGCCGGTGGCCGGGTCGATCACCACCGCCATCCCCGAGGCGGCACGCGCCTGCTGGACGGCCTGGACCAGCGCCCGCTCGGCGGTGTTCTGCAGCCCCTGCTCGATGGTCAGCTCGACCCGGGCTCCCTCCAGCACCAGCTCCGGGGCCGGACCCGCGCCGAGCAGCTGGGCCCCGCGCGCGTCCCGCAGCGAGGGCACCCGCATGCTCTCCCCCTGCAGCGAGTCGTCCCAGGCCTTCTCGACGCCCTCCAGCCCCTCGCCGTCGTCGCCGACGATGCCCACGATCTGGCCGGCCAGCTCGCGCCGCGGGTAGTAGCGGCGGGTCTCCTTCACGAAGCCGACGCCGGCGAGCTTCAGGTCGCGAACGTGCTCGGCCTCGGCAGGCGAGACCCGTCGCTTCACCCAGGCGAAGCGGGCCCCCTTCGCGATCTTCTTCTCCAGCGCCCGGGGCTCGAGCTGCAGCGCCTTGGCGAGCCGGACGACGTCGCGGGTCCGTGCCCCGGCCGGGAAGGCGCGGGGGTCGACGAAGATCGAGTCGACCTCGGCGTTGCCCGCGAGCACCGCGCCGTTGCGATCGGTGATGGTGCCACGGCGGGGCTTCTGGGTGAGCTCGCGGAGGTACTGGTCGCGGGCCATCCCGCCCAGGCGGTCGCCCTGCAGGATCTGCAGCTGGACCGCGCGCCCGGTGACCACCGCGAATCCCGCCGCGAACGCCGCCGCGACGATCCCGATCCGGATCGCGGTCCAGCGCGCGGTTCGGGGCTCGATCCCGGCGCGCATCGTCTCTCAGGGACGCGCCGGCTCGGGCGCGCGCGCGAGGGGGCCGCTGCGGGCCTCCCTCCGCCTCGAGGACGTCTTCACATCAGGCTCCGCCGGGCCAGGGCGCTGGACTGCCCCGTCGCCAACCCCACCAACCCACACCTTCCCGCCCGCCATACCCGCCACCACCGCACCCGGTGCCGGCGGAGCCATTCCCAGACGCTCGCGCGCGAACCGCTCCAGGCGGCCCGGCGCTCGCAACGTCGCAACCTCGAGATTCAGCCGGTCCCGCTCCGCGAGGAGCTGCCGGTGCTCCGATTCCAGTCGGCCGAGCTCGTAGCCCGTGCCCTGCACGAGGGTCCGCGACCACACGTGGAAGACGCCGACCCCGGCGAGCGGCGCAGCGAGCGCCAGCCCGAGGAGGACGGCGGTCGGCCCGCCCGCGCGCCCGGAGCCCCTCACCGGACCTTCACCACCGCGCGGAGCTTCGCGCTGCGGGAGCGGGGATTGCGGGCCACCTCGGCCTCGGAGGCGGTGACGGCCTTCCGGGTGACCGGGCGGAACTCGGGGTTGGAGCCGCACTGGCAGACCGGGAATCCCGGCGGGCAGGTGCATTCCCGGGTGAGCGACTGGAAGGCGCGCTTCACCATCCGGTCCTCCAGCGAGTGGAAGCTGATGGCGGCGGCGCGCCCGCCCTTGCCGAGGACCCGCGGCAGGGCCTCGAGCCAGGCGGCGAGGGCGCCGAGCTCGTCGTTCACGGCGATGCGCAGGGCCTGGAAGGTGCGGGTGGCCGGGTGGATGCTGCGCGGCCACGCCTTGCGGGGGATGGCGTGGGAGACCACCTCGGCGAGGCCGGCGGTGTCGAGGGAGTGGGCTCCGTGCTTCTCCACGGCCGCGCGGATGGCGCGCGCGATGGGGCGGGCGAAGGGCTCCTCGCCGTACTCGCGGAGGATGCGCGTGAGCTCGCGGACGTCGGCGCGCTCGAGCAGCTCGGCGAGCGTCTCTCCCTCGCCGGACATCCGCATGTCGAGCGGGCCGGGACGGGAGAAGGAGAAGCCGCGCTCGCCCACGTCGAGCTGCGGGGAGGAGACACCCAGGTCGACGAGCGCCCCGTCCACCCGGTCGATGCCCAGCGCGCGCAGCGTGCCCTCGGCGTCGCGGAAGTCGGCGCGCACGGCGCTGAAGGCCTCGCCGAAGCGGGCCAGGCGGGCGCGGGCCGCGGCGACGGCGCGAGGGTCGCGGTCGGTGCCGATCACCTGGGCACCGCGCTCGAGCAGGGCCTCGGAGTGGCCGCCGCCGCCCAGGGTGCCGTCGAGGATGAGCGCGCCCGCGCGGGGCTGGAGCAGCTCGACGACCTCGCTCTGGAGAACGGTTTCATGGGCGAAGCCGGTCACCCGGCCCTCAGGGCGTGGGCCACGTCGGGGTGGAACTCGACGCCGAAGCCGCCGCCGGCGTGCACCAGGTCGCGCAGGTAGCGGCTCGCTCCGGCCAGGCGCAGGCCCGGCACCTCGCGCAGGAGCCGCGCCCCGGCGTAGTGCAGGTGGCGGACGCGGGAGAGGTCGATGACCACGAGCCGGCCGTCGGCGCGGGCCCGTGCCGACGCGGCGGCCACGCTGGCCAGCTCGGCGAGAGACAGCTCCCCGTAGCAGCGGAGGACGGTGACGCCGGAATGCTCGCGGAGGACGTGCATGGCCTATCCGAAGAAGTCCACGACGTCGTCGGGGGGGATCTCGAGCTGCATCTGCGTGTCGTAGACGGTCCGGTCGAAGAGCTGGATGGTGCGCCCCATGCCGACCCAGACCACGTCCTTCGAGAGCTGGGCGAAGTCGCGCAGGATGGGAGGCACCAGCACGCGCCCGTGGACGTCGAGGTCGACCTCGTTCGCCGAGGAGTAGAAGCGGAGGATGTTGCGCTGGGCGCGGGCGTCGAGAGGGCTCGTGGCCATCACCTTCTTCTCGAGCTCCTTCCAGACCGACTGCGGGAGCGCCTGCACGGCGCGCCAGTGCGGGTACTTGGTGAGGACCAGCTTCGCCTCGCCCGCCGCCGCGAGCGCATCCCGGAACTTCACCGGGAGGCTGGTTCGCCCCTTCGCGTCGATCGAATGCTGGAAGGTTCCGAAGAACACGGCTTGCCCGATCCTGACACCAAGATCCGCTGCGTGACACTTTTTCCCACCGACGGGTCGATCTACGAAGATCGGGGGTGCGATGTCAAGAAGGCCGGGAGATACCGGTGCTTGCACTGCTCAGACGTCTAGCCGCGAATCGAGGGGTAGGGGGAGGAGCGAGACCTACACGCAACCGGTGGGGAGGCCTCCGGACCGCCGGAAACTGGCGCCCGCGCGAGCCCGGGGGGATCGTCGCCGGGACGCCCCCCCTTCGACGCCCATGATCTTCCGCTATCGCTCGGTCCCGCTCGCCCCCGTCGCGCTCGTCCTGGGCGCGGCGATGGCGGGCGTGCTCGCCGCGCTGGTCGCGCCGGACGCTCGCTCGCTCGTGCCGCTCCTCCCCGCGCCGGCCGCGGCGGCGGGCGTGCTGCTCTGGCTGGCGCGGAGGGACGAGGCGTCGCGCCTCGGCGTGCTCGTCCTCGACGGCACCGGGCTGCGCCGCGTGCGGGGGGACGGCAGCGTCCTCCACGCGGTTCGCTGGGACGACGTCCGCGCGGTGCGGGTCGACCCGGGCCGCCGGGAGGCGATCCTGATCGTTCCCGGCGGCGGATTCCCGGTGCGCGCGGCCAAGGGTCCCGGCGGCGTGGGGCTCGAGCACTTCCGGGCCTTCGTCGAGATGCTGCCCGACTACACCGACGCGCCCGTCAGCCTGCCCGGGCACCCCGCGCGTCGCGCCCGAGGCCGCTGAGCCTACTTCGCGAAGTCGACCTGCGGCAGGTGGGCGAGCGACTCCTTCACCTTCTCGGCCGGGTACTCGAAGTCCTCGAGCTTGCCGGAGAAGTAGGCGTCGTAGGCCGCCATGTCGACGTGGCCGTGGCCGGAGAGGTTGAAGAGGATGACCTTCTCCTTGCCCTCCTCCTTGGCCTGCAGGGCCTCGTCGATGGCCACCCGGATGGCGTGGGACGACTCGGGGGCGGGGATGATGGCCTCGGTGCGGGCGAAGGTCACCGCCGCCTCGAAGACCGCCAGCTGGCCGACCGCGCGGGCCTCGATGACGCCGGCGTTCACGAGCTGGGAGACGAGCGGCGAGGCGCCGTGGTAGCGCAGGCCGCCGGCGTGGATGCCGGGGGGCATGAAGTCGTGACCCAGCGTGTACATGTGCGAGATGGGGGCCATCTGGGCGGTGTCGCCGTAGTCGAAGGCGTAGACGCCCTTGGTGAGCGTGGGGCAGGAGCTGGGCTCGGCGGCGACGAGCCGCACCTTGGAGCCGGTGGCCTTGTCGGCCACGAACGGGAAGGCGATGCCGGCGAAGTTGGAGCCGCCGCCGTGGCAGCCGATGACCACGTCGGGCACGTCGCCGGCCAGCTTCATCTGCTCCTTGGCCTCGAGCCCGATGACGGTCTGGTGCATGCACACGTGGTTCAGCACGCTGCCCAGGGCGTAGCGGGTGTCGTCGCGGGTGGCGGCGTCCTCCACCGCCTCGCTGATGGCGATGCCCAGCGAGCCCTGGCTCTCCGGGTCCCGGGCCAGGATGCCGCGCCCGGCGTTGGTGCGGGGGGAGGGCGAGGCGATGACCTCGGCGCCCCAGAGCTGCATCATGCTCTTCCGGTAGGGCTTCTGCTCGAAGCTCACCTTGACCATGTAGACCGTGCACTCGAGGCCGAACATCTTGCAGGCCAGCGCGATGGAGCTGCCCCACTGGCCGGCCCCGGTCTCGCTGGCGATGCGCTTCGTCCCGCCGATCTTGTTGTAGTAGGCCTGGGGCACGGCGGTGTTGGGCTTGTGCGACCCGGCCGGGGAGACCCCCTCGTACTTGTAGTAGATGCGGGCCGGGGTCCCGAGCGCCTTCTCGAGCCGGTGGGCGCGGAAGAGCGGGCTGGGGCGCCAGATCCGGTAGATCTCCCGCACCTCGTCGGGGATCTTCACCCAGCGTTCCGGGCTCATCTCCTGCTCGATGAGCCCCATGGGGAAGAGGGGGAGCAGGTCGGCGGGGGTGACGGGCTTCCGGGTCCCGGGGTGCAGCACCGGCGACATCGGCCCGGGGAGGTCCGGGATGACGTTGTACCAGTGGGTGGGGATCTGGTTCTCGGACAGGAGGTACTTGGTCTGCATCGGTGCGGTGCCCCTTCGGGAAGGAAAGGGCGCGATCGGAACCCGATCGGGGCTACCGAGTCAAGCGGCGCGCGACGGGACGCGCCGAGGCCGGTTCAGGTCGCGCCGGCGATGTGGTCGGCCGCCCAGTGGGCGATGCCCAGGATCGACTCCTGGGGGTTGACGCCCAGCGAGGTGGGGAAGACCGAGCCGTCGGTGATCCAGACGTTGTCGAGCCAGTGCACCTTGAGGCGCGCGTCGACCACGCTCTTCTCCGGATCGCGACCCATGGCGCAGCCGCCCATGGGGTGGGCGCTGAAGACCGCGACCCGGTTCGGTTCCCAGGGGGCCCGGTCGAGCAGCGCCACGTCGGCCTCCCGGCGCATCACCACCGGGTCCTCGTGGAAGGAGCGGACCACGTCGGCGCCGGCGGCCAGCTGGATGCGGGCCAGCGCCTTCTGCCCCTCGCGGAGCGCCTCCCAGATCTCCGGGCGGATCTCGTAGTCGAGCCGGACCCGGCCGTCGGTTCGAAGGCTGACCGTGCCCCCCTTCTCCTCGGGGAGGAACCCGTCCACCGCCAGCGCGATGAGGGCGCTCGTGCTGGCGAGATGGGACATCTGCTCCTCCTGGTCGGCACCGAATCCGCCCAGGGCGGTGGCGGCCAGCACCGGCTGGGCCGGGGAGGCCTCGAGGAAGAAGGAGACCTTTCCGCCGCCCCGCTCGGAGAAGTGGTGGCTCGCCACCGACTGGGGAGCCCCGTAGAAGGGGCGGATGGGACGGGAGAAGGTGCCCGCGCTCCCCACCACCGGGTGGAGGAAGGTGCGACGGCCCACCTTGCCGGCCGGGTCGTAGCCGCTGCGCAGGAGGATCTCCGGCGTGCCGATGGCGCCCGCGGCGAGCACCACCAGGCGCGGCCGCACCACCACCTTGCGCGCGGTGGGGCGGAAGCCGGCGTCGAGGCCCACGGCGTGGACCGCGGCGATGCGCCGCCCCGACTTCTCGAGCCGCACCACCCGGGCGCGGGAGTAGATCTTGGCCCCGGCCTTCACCGCGTCGTCGAGGTAGGTGAGGTCGAGGGAGTTCTTGGCGCCGACCGGGCAGCCGGTGCCGCAGTAGCCGAGCGACTGGCAGTCGGTGACGTTCCGGCGGGTCACCTCCCGGCTCCAGCCCAGCCTCCCCGCGCCGTCCCACAGGATCCGGTTGTTCTCGTTGGCGGACTCGATGGGCCAGGGGGCGATGGAGAGCCGCCGCTCCACGGCGTCGAAGTGGGGCGCCAGGGACTGCTCGTCGAGTCCGGTCACGCCGAAGGCCTGGGCCCAGTGGCGCAGCACGCGAGGCGGGGTGCGGAAGCTCGTGGTCCAGTTGACGAGCGTCCCGCCTCCCACCCCGCGCCCCTGCAGCACGGTGATGGCCAGGTCGGCGGTGGCCCGCATCCCGCGCTCCTGGTAGAGGGC
>DAIEMM010000489.1 GCA_027349605.1 Anaeromyxobacteraceae bacterium | reverse complement strand
CTCGGGCGGCACCGCCTCGAGCAGCTCGGTGGCGAGCTCGGTGGAGGTCTCCTCGAGCGCATCGGCCGCGGTCTCGACGTCGAGGCGCTGGAAGAGCACCTCGCGCTGGTGCCGGTCGAGGTCCTCCATGATCTCGGCCAGGTCGGCCGGGTGGAGCGACGCCAGCGCCCTCTTGGTGGCCTCGATGCGGACCCGCCCCGGCGCGCTCTCGATGGGCTGCACCAGCTTCCAGGAGAGGAGGGTGTCGGCGTTCAGGTACCGGGCCCTCGGGCGGAGGAGCGAGATCACCCCGTCCACCGGACGCTGCCAGCCCATCCGGCGGACCAGGCCGCGCAGCCCGACGTCCACGTGCGCGATGCGCAGCTGTCCCTTGGTCTCCAGGAAGTGCAGGTCGTTCACCCGGACGAGCTTCGCCCCCTCGATGTCCACGATCTGGCGGTCGAGGATCTCCTGGCCGAGGCGGAGCCGGTCGGCAACCGGGGAGGTGGGCGCCGGCCCGACGGAAGCTCCGGGGGAGAGCTGGATCGTGCCGTTCACCGAGGCGACCGCGGACCAGGGGATCTGGCTCACCTTGCCGCCCGATCGGACGAGGAGCGACTCGACGGGCGGGTAGGGCTCCCCGCTCACCGCCACGAGGTCGGCGAGCCGCCCCACCGGCGCGCCGTCGGAGGACACCACCTTCTTCCCGACCAGGTCGGTGAAGTAGAGGAAGCGGAACTTTCCGGACGGACGCTCCATGGGCAACTCCCGCGCGCGTGGGACTCGCGCCGTCTAACGCTCCGACGCTGCGCGTGTCAACGCAAGTTCCCGGCCGCGCGTCGATTCCCCCGGCGGAGCCGGACCCGGAGCCGCTCCACCCCGACGAAGACCCCCGGGCCCACCCAGAGCGTGAGCATGGTGGAGGTGATGACCCCGCCGATGACCGCGACGGCCATGGGGGAACGGAACTCGCTGCCCATTCCCCTGCCCAGCGCGGTGGGCAACATGCCCAGCACCATGGCCGCGGAGGTCATGAGGATGGGCCGGAGGCGGCGCGGGCCCGCCTTCCGGATGGCGACCGCCGCGTCGTCCCCGTCGTCCCGCATGTGCTGGAGCGCCCCGTCGACGAGCAGGATGGCGTTCTTGGTGACGAGCCCCATCAGCAGGATGAAGCCGATGAGCGAGCCCATGTTGATGGCGCCGCCCGTCGCCGCGAGCCCGAGGAAGGCGCCGACGAAGGCGAGGGGGAGGGCCAGCATGATGGTGAAGGGGTGGACGAGCGACTCGAACTGGCTGGCCAGCACCATGAAGATGAAGAGAACGGCCACGAGCAGGGCGAAGCCCATGTTGGCCTGGGTGTCCTGCTGCTCCTTCTGCATGCCGTCCCAGACGTAGAAGTAGCCGGCCGGGAGCTTGCGGGCCGCGAGGCGGGAGCGGAGCTCCTGGGTGGCCGACCCGAGGTCGTGGCCGGGAGCGACCTGCGCCCAGACCGAGATCTGCCGCTCGCGCATCTCGTGCTCGATGGTGGAGGGACCGTCGGCCTGGCGGAGCGTCGCGATCTGGGAGAGCGACAGGGGGCCGCGCGGCGTCTGCACCCACATCCGGGTGAGCGCCCGCGCCGACTCGCGGTCCTCCCCGGCCAGGCGCACCCGGATCTCGGCCTCGCGTCGTCCCTCCCGGACCTTCCCCGCCACCTCCCCCTGGGTGGCCAGGCGCACCTGGAGGGCCACGGCGCCGGCCGTCACCCCGTCCCGCGCCGCCTCCTGCCGGTCCACCGAGATCTGGAGCTCGGGCTTCCCCGGGCTGTCATTCAATTGCACGTCGGTGAGGGCCGGCATCGCGCGCATGGTGTCCACGAGGAACTTCGCCTCGGACCGCAGGACGGAGAAGTCGCGCCCCACCACCCGCATGAGGATGGGCGGGAAGTCGCCCAGTCCCTCGATGGTCGGCGGATCGGAGACCGCCGAGGTGACGAGCGCGGGCTCCGTGGCCAGGATGGCGCGCACGCGCCGCTTCATCTGCTCGGCCGTCTCCCGCCGCAGCGACTTGTCGGTGAGGTTGACGCGCCAGCGCGCCAGGCGCACGTCCTCCTGCGGACCGAGGGTCGCGTAGACCGCCACCACGCCGGGGACGGCCTGTACGTCCCGCTCGAGCCGGCCCGACAGGGCGGAGGTGGTGGCCAGGCTCGTCCCGGGAGGGAATTCCAGGTTCACGACCAGCTGGTTGCGATCCTCGGCCGGGACGAACTCGGAACCCAGCCGGGAGCCCACTCCCAGGCTGGCCACGAAGATGAGGGTGGCGGCGCCCACCGTGAGCCAGCTGTGGCGAAGCACCCAGTCGAGGGAGCGCTCGTAGGCGCGGTCGTTCGACTCGAAGAACCGGCGAAGCCGGGCCGCCAGGCTCCCCTCGTGCCGGGCCTCGCCGGGAACGCGGGGCCGGGCCAGGCGCGCCGAGAGCATGGGGTCGATGGTGAAGGCCACGAAGAGGCTGATGAGCACCGCCACCGAGATGGTGAGACCGAACTGCCGGAAGAACTGGCCGGTGATGCCCTTCATGAAGGCCACCGGAACGAAGACGGCGATCAGCGTGAAGGTGGTGGCCATCACCGCGGGCGCGATCTCGCGGGTCCCCTCGCTGGCCGCCACGGCGGGCGGATCGCCCAGCTCGAGACGGCGGGTGATGCTCTCCCGGACCACCACCGCGTCGTCGATGAGCAGGCCGATGGCGAGCGAGAGGCCGAGGAGGGTGAGCTGGTTCAGGGAGAAGCCCAGCAGGTACATGAAGAAGAGGGTGCCGACGACCGACGTGGGCAGCGCCAGCGCCGAGATGAAGGTGCCGCGCAGGTCGAGGAGGAAGAGCAGGATGATGAGCACCGCCATGGCGCCGCCGAAGAAGATGGCGATCCAGACCTCGTGGGCGTTGGCCTCGATCGTCAGGGCCTGGTCGATGAGCACCTGGGAGCGGAAGCCGAACTGCCTCTCCAGCTCGGGGAGCAGCTTCTTCGTGGCGTTGGCCACCGCGGCCGAGTTGGCTCCGGCCTGCTTCACCACTTCCAGGGCCACCGCCTCGACGCCGTTCGTCCGCACCAGGGTGCGCGGCTCCTTCATCCCCTTGCGCACCAGCGCCACGTCGCCGAGCCGCACCTGGCTTCCGTCGGGGCCGGTGGCGACCACCATCCCCCGCAGGTCGTCGGCGGTGGTGAACTCGCCGACCACGCGGACGCCGACCTCCCGATCGCCCGAGGGGTACCGGCCGCCCGGGAGGTCGAGGTGCTCGGACTTGATCCTCTGGAAGATCGAGTCGGGGCCGAGCCCCAGCTGGCGGAGCCGCTCGGGGAAGAGGTCCACCGCGATCTCCGGCTCGGCGCCGCCCAGGACCCGCACGGCGGCCACGCCGTCGATCTGCTCCATGCGGGGCCGCACCTGGTCGTCGAGCAGCTGCCGCAGGGCGATGGGGTCGCTGCCGGCCGCGGCCGAGAAGACCAGCACCGGCTGGGCCCCCACGTCGAACTGGGAGATGATCGGGGCCTTGGCGCCGACCGGGAGCTGCCCGACCGCGATGCCGACCTTGTCGCGGACGTTCTGGACCCCCTCCGCCAGGGGCACCGAGAGCTTGAAGCGCACGAAGACGAGCGAGACGTCCTCCCGCGACCAGGAGAAGACCCGGTCCACCCCCGAGATGCTCGCCACCGCGTCCTCCACCGGGCGGGTCACCGACTCCTCGATGTCCTGCGGGGACGCGCCCGGGTAGGCCGTGGTCACGGTCACGAAGGGGAACGTGACGTCGGGGTAGAGGTCGGTTCCCAGCCGGCCGAGGCCGAGGAATCCCAGCACGATCAGGGCGACCGACAGCATCGCCGTGAAGACCGGTCGCCGGATGGCGACGTCGGAGATGCTCACGGGCGGCTTTCGGCGACGGGCGTGCCCTCGGCGATGCCCAGCGGGGGCGCGGCCACCACCCGGACGTCCGCGGGCCAGCCGCCGGCGCCAGGGGTCACCAGCGCGTCGGCTCCCGACTGCTCGAGCAGCTTCACCGGGAGCGGACGGGCGCGCCCGTCGGGACCGGCAACCCAGACCGCCACCGCCCCGTCCCGCTGGACGAGCGCGGCCACGGGTACCTTCCAGGCGTCCTGCTCGGTGCCGCCGGGGAAGGTCGCCCGGGCGAAGGCGTGCGGGAGCAGGCGCCCGTCGGCGTTGGGGACGGCGACCTCCACCGGGACGCGTCCGGTCCCGGGGTCGACCGACGGGAGCACCAGGCGGATGACCGCACCGGAGGCGCGCGCACCCGTCTCGGCGACCACCACCTCCACCGGCTGCCCCACCCGGAGCGGCGCGGCCTCGTCCTGGGTGAGGGTCGTGTCGAGCACCAGCAGGCGGTTGGCCTCGAGGGCCACGATCACCTGGCCCGCGGCGACGGCGATGCCGGTGCCGTCGGGGACCTTCGTCACCACCCCGGCGAAGGGGGCCCTGAGGGTGTGCTTCTCGAGGTTCACCTGTGCCTGCCGGAGGGCGGCCTCGGAGGCCCGCACCTGGGCCTGCGCCAGGTCCCGCTGCCCCTCCGCCTGGACGAACTGCGATTCGGAGATCGACTCCTGGGCGCGAAGACGCTGGGAGCGCTCGAAGGCGTCCTCGGAGAGGCGGGCCTGGGCGCGGGAGGCGGCCAGGCTGGCCTCGGACTGGGCCACCGCGGCCCGGATCACGTCGGCGTCCAGGATGGCCAGCGGCTCACCGTCGGCCACCAGCTGGCCACGCCGGACCGGGACCGAGCGGAGGGTGCCCGCGATGGGGAAGGCGAGCTGCGACGCCTCCCGGGCCTTGAGCACGCCGGTGGCCTCGACCCGCGGCGCGAAGCGGACCTTCTCCGGGACCAGGAACCGAACCGTCGTGGTGGAGGTCTCCGCCGGGCGCGGTGGCGCCGCGGGCCCCTTGCGGCCGCAGGCGAGCGCGAGGAGGGCGAGCGCGGCGGTGGCGGTGGCGCGATTCATGGCCCGGGACGTTCCGGCTCGTCAGCGGGGGGCGAGCGCGACCGCGAAGCGGCGGGTGCGCCGTGCCATCGCGATGTTGAGGAGCGGGAGGAGGGCCATCTGTCCCGGCACCGCCAGCCAGGTGAGCCGCTCCCCGGGGGGCGAGAGGACCACCACCACGACGAAGGCCAGGACGAAGACGGCGTCGGCGATGCGCAGCCTCCTCCGCGCGTCGAGGACCCTTCCCAGGCGTGCGGACTCGCCGGCACGCCAGCCCTCCGGATCGCGCTGCTGCTGGGCCAGCGCCTCGGCGTGACGGGCGGCCTGTCGCCGGACGGCCCAGAACCCGGGAACGATCTCCAGGATCCCGATCGTGGCGAGCGCCAGGGCGAGGAGGCGCTGGCCGGGCAGGGCGAGCATCACCGTCGCGGCGGCGCCCAGGTTGGCCGCCCCGAGGAGCGTGAACACGAGGGCGTCACGCCGCTCCCCGGAGAAGTAGTCGTCGATGGCCTGGCGGACGGCCGCCTGGGCGCTGGAAGTGGTCATGGATCCGGTTTTCCCCCCTGCGGGATTCTACGGCCTTCCGGCGACGCCGCCCAGGATGGAAGCCGGGCGGAGACGGGCATCAGCGGCGTCCACCGCCACGGAACCCGCCACCCCCCCACCGGCCGCCACCGCCTCCCCGGTCCCAGCCTCCGCCGCCACCACCTCCGCGGTCCCAACCGCTGCCCGAGTCGTCGTGGGACCAGCTCGATCCCGCCGATCGCTGGTCACCCGCGGTGCGGGCCTGCCGCTCGGAGGCCAGCGACTGGCTCCTGTCCGCGCTGGCGTTACTCCAGCCGCCGCCGGGGTCGTGCTGCTGGAAGCTCCCGGTCTGGGAGTCGTACCGGTAGACGTTGCCGTCGTGGTCGGCGTAGGTCTCGTTGCCTGCGTGGGCCACGCTGGTGCTCTGCCCGCCCGGCCCGGTGACCTTGCCGGCGCTGAACGTCTCCGACTTGCCGGTGGCGGCGTTCCCCACGGTGACCCTGGCTCCGGAGGCGCTCGTCCCGGTCCTGGGGTCGTAGGTCGAGCCGGCCGCGCCGTGGGCGTAGTTCCCCGTGTAGACGTTCTGGACGGTGCCGCGCTGCCCAGCGCTGATTCGACCGGTGGTGGAGTTGTAGGAATGGGCCACCTGGTTCGACCAGGCGTTCCCGCTCCAGGCGTTGAATCCACCCGAGGTGCGGGTGACGGCGCCGGTGCTTCCCCACTGGTGGTAGACGTTCCCGGACGTGGCGGCCCAGCCGCCGGGGCCCCAGGCGGCCCCGCCGTGCCAGCCCCAGGCCGCGCCCCAGCAGGGCGCCGGACCCCACAGGGCAGCCCCCATGGCGAGGCCGAAGCCGAACCCCATGGCCCAGCCGGTCCAGGGCGTCCAGGCCATGGCCACCCCGTACCCGTAGGTCACCGGGGGCGGGTACCAGACTGCCGCTCCCACGTAGGCCGGGTAGACGTAGCCCGTCCCGTAGACCACCACGCCGTCGGGGGTGATCACCTCGCCCAGGTAGCCCGGCGTGTATCCCACGGTGACGGTCTGGGGCGTGGCGGCGTAGATCTTCACGTAGGTCACCCAGTGGAGCGGCGAGCTGGGGGGGATGGAGTAGACGACCGCCGGGATGGCCGAGGCCGAGAGCCACGGCCCGTCCGTCGACTGCGAGACGAACCAGATCCCCAGGTAGAGCGAGTACCACTCGGTCGGGGAGACCATGAGGATGGGGTCGGGCGAGTTGAAGACGTACTGGAGCGGCGTGCCGGGAATGGGCCGGAGCTGCGGAGGCCCGGAGATCGTCGCCGTGAAGGAGGCCTTGGTCCGGTCCACGGTGGCCTGCTGGGGAACGCCGGCCGCGATCACGGCAGCCGCCGCCTGGGGCGTGCCGGGAACGGACGCCTTCATGTTCTCCTTGGGGCTCCCGTCCGGGACCTGGGCGAAGTCCGGAGGAAGCGACCTGCCGGGGACGTAGGTCCACGGTCCGTTCAGGTCGGGCGCCGAGAACCAGCGGCCGGAAACGAGCACGTAGGTGACCTGGTCCCGGACGTCGAGGAAGACGTTCCCGCTGGTGTTGGCGACGTAGAGCAGGTTGGTGCCCTCGATCGGCAACCAGTCCGGCGCGCCCTCGAAGACCACCAGCTCGGTCGGCCGGGTGGCCACCAGCAGTGAAGGGGGGTCCTTCTCCAGGGTGGGCATCTTCCTGGTGGTGTCGTCGGGCACGCCCTCGAGGAGGTCCACCACCTTCCTCGCGGCGAGTTGCCTCGCCAGATCGTCGCCTCCCCGGGGTCCCTTCCTGGACACCGTCCACGGACCCGCCAGCGAGCGCGCCTGCATCCAGCCGTCCCAGACGTGCACGTAGTTCACGGCCTCGGCGTCCTGCAGGATCAGGGCGCGGGTGTTGAGGACGCGCCGCAGCTGGCTCCCCGGGGGCTGGCCGAAGACCGGGTTGCCGTCGACGAGCACCAGCATGGCCGGTACCTGGCTGAACGCGAACGCCGGCGGGTCGTTCCTCACCGGAACCGTCGCTGCCTTCCGCTCCGCCCCGATGACCGCGAGCGACTCCTCGAGCCGGTCGAGGGACATCGTCGAGGGACCTCCGGTCATGGCCTGCTGGAGCGCCGCACCGTAATGGGCCGCGTCGCCCGGAGCGCTGGGGAAGGTGGACTTCACGATCCGGATGTCCTGGAAGGCGACCGATCGGGCGGTGCGGTCCACCAGGGTCACGGCCTCGAGCTCCACGACCCCGAAGGTCGCGTCCCGGGTCCCGTCGGGCAGGATCGAGACGGCTGCGTGAGCCCGGACGACGTGGCCGTCCCAGGAGTCGAGCTGCGGCTGGAAGATCGTGGTGGTCGTGCCGCCCAGGTCGAGCGTCTTCGGCCATGGGTCGGGGGTCACGGCCGACGCGGGGGGCATCGGCCCGGGAGCCTGTGCGGAGGCGGTGGAGGAGAGGACGAGGACGGCGAGTGACGCGACGCGGGCGCGCAGGGCAACCAGGGACATGGATCCTCCGGATCAGGAGGATTCTCCACCGA
>DAIEMM010000480.1 GCA_027349605.1 Anaeromyxobacteraceae bacterium | reverse complement strand
CCGGTGGAGGGGCTCGCGACCGTCCACATCGATCCCCAGCGCCAGCAGCTCATCGGTCTGCGCACCGTCGAGGTGGCGGTCGGACCGGTGGGAGCGAGCTGGAGGACGGTGGGAAGGGTTTCGGTCGACGAGACCCAGGTTCACCACGTCAACATCAAGGTGGGGGGGTTCGTCGAGGACGTCTACGTGGACTACGTGGGCAAGGCGGTCCGGCGCGGCGAGCGGCTCTTCACCATCTACAGCCCCGACCTCCTCAGCGTGCAGCAGGAGTTCCTGCTGGCGCTGCGCACCCGCAAGGCGCTCGCCGGCGGCGGCGTGGCGGCCGGAGCGGGCGAGGACCTGGTCGAGTCGGCCCGGGAGCGGCTCCGCCTCTGGGACATCCCGGAGAGCGAGATCGACCGGCTGGAGAGGAGCGGGAAGCCCACCAAGACCCTCACGCTCTACTCCCCGATGACCGGGGTGGTGACCAAGAAGGACGTGGTCATGGGGCACCGGATCAACGAGGGCGACATGCCCTACGAGATCACCGACCTGTCCCGGGTCTGGGTGCTGGCCGACGCCTACGAGAGCGACCTCTCCCGCATCCGCCTGGGAATGCCGGCGACCCTCTCCCTGCAGGCCTTCCCGAACCGGACCTTCACCGGAAGGGTCATCTTCATCGACCCCATCCTCGACCCGAGGACCCGCACCGCGAAGGTTCGCATCGAGTTCCCCAACCCCAGGGGCGAGCTCAGGCCCGAGATGTTCGGCGAGGTGACGCTGCACATGCCCGAGCGGGAGGGGCTCACCATCCCCGCCGACGCCGTCATCGACTCGGGCACGAGGAAGGTGGTCTTCGTGGCCGTCGGGGAGGGAAAGCTCCAGCCGCGCGAGGTCGAGCTCGGGTCGGTGTCGGGTGACCAGGTGGAGGTGCTCTCCGGGCTCGCCGCCGGGGAGAAGGTGGTCACCCGGGCCAACTTCCTCGTCGACTCCGAGTCGCAGCTGCGGGCCTCGCTCGCGGCGATGGCGGGGAAGGTCCGATGATCGCGAGGATCATCCGATTCTCCGCGGAGAACCGGTTCCTGGTCATCGCCGGGACCGTGGTGCTGCTCGCGCTCAGCGTCCACGCGATGCGGAACATCCCGCTCGACGCCATCCCCGACCTCTCCGACACGCAGGTCATCGTGTACTCGCGGTGGGACCGGAGCCCGGACATCATCGAGGATCAGGTGACCTACCCCATCACCACGGCGCTCCTGGGCGCGCCGAAGGTGAAGGCCATCCGCGGGTTCTCCGACTTCGGCTTCAGCTACGTCTACGTGATCTTCGAGGACGGCACCGACCCGTACTGGGCCCGCACCCGCGTGCTGGAGTACCTGTCCAAGATCACCGCGCAGCTGCCGGCCGGCGTGAAGACCGAGCTCGGACCCGACGCCACCAGCGTCGGCTGGGTCTTCCAGTACGCGCTGGTGGACCGGAGCGGGAAGCACAGCTCCGACGAGCTGCGCTCCTACCAGGACTGGTTCCTCCGCTACGCGGTGCAGTCGGTGCCCGGCGTGTCCGAGGTGGCGACGGTGGGCGGCCAGGTCCGCCAGTACCAGATCACCGTCAGCCCCACCAAGCTCGCCGCCTACAAGCTGCCGCTGGAGGCCGTGATCAACGCCGTCCGGAGGGGGAACAACGACGTGGGCGGGCGGCTGGTCGAGCTGTCCGGCCGGGAGTACATGGTGCGCGGCCGGGGCTACGTGAAGTCCGTCGAGGACCTCGAGAAGCTGGTCCTCAAGGCCGAGGGAGGGACGCCCATCCAGGTGAAGGACGTGGCCACGGTGGCGCTCGGCCCGGAGATGCGACGGGGAGTGGCCGACCTGGACGGGCAGGGCGACGTGGTGGGCGGCATCGTGGTGATGCGGCAGGGCGAGAACGCGCTCAACGTCATCGAGCGCGTCAAGGCCAAGCTCGCCGAGCTCGAGCCCTCCCTTCCCGAGGGAGTGAAGGTGGTCACCACCTACGACCGGTCGGAGCTCATCGGAAAGGCCATCGACACGGTGAAGCACAAGCTCATCGAGGAGATCCTCATCGTCTCGGCGGTGATCCTGATCTTCCTCTGGCACATCCCGTCGGCCATCGTCCACATCGTCACCATCCCGGTGTCGGTCGCGCTCGCCTTCATCCCCATGTACGCGATGGGGATGGGGGCGAACCTCATGTCGCTCGCGGGCATCGCCATCTCCATCGGCGTGCTGGTCGACGGCGCCATCGTCGAGGTGGAGAACGCCTACAACAAGATCCACCTCTGGCAGAAGGACGGCTCGAAGGGCGACTTCCACCAGGTCCGGCTCGAGGCGCTCCTCGAGGTGGGGCCATCGGTCTTCTTCTCGCTGCTCGTGATCGCCGTCGCCTTCATGCCGGTCTTCACGCTGGTGGACCAGGAGGGGCGCCTCTTCCGTCCGCTCGCCATCTCCAAGAACCTGGCCATGGCCATCGCCGCGCTGCTGGCGATCACGCTCGATCCCGCCATGCGCATGCTCTTCGCCCGCATCGAGCCCTTCCGGTTCAAGCCGAGGGCGCTCGCCTGGCTGGCCACCCAGGCCCTCGTCGGCAAGTACCACTCGGAGGAGAGCCACCCCATCAGCCGGGTGCTCCACCGGATGTACGAGGGGCCGTGCCGGTTCGTCCTGCGTCACCCGCGGTCCATCGTCGCCGCGAGCGCCCTGCTCGTCCTGGCCACCGTGCCGGTGTACCTGAGGCTCGGCAGCGAGTTCATGCCGCCGCTCGACGAGGGGACCATCCTCTACATGCCGTCGGCCGTGCAGCCGGGGATGTCGGTGGCCGAGGCGCAGGCCGCGCTGCAGATCCAGGACAAGATCCTCCGGACCTTCCCGGAGGTGGCGACCGTCTTCGGGAAGGCCGGTCGCGCCAACACCTCCACGGATCCCGCTCCCTTCGGGATGATGGAGACGACCATCGTGCTGAAGCCGGAGGGAGAGTGGCGGGAGAATCCCCGCTGGTACTCCGCCTGGGCGCCGGGCTGGCTGAAGTCCGCGCTCCGCCCCTTCTGGCGGGACCGCATCACCGAGGAGCAGCTCAAGGCGGAGATGGACGCGTCCCTCCAGCTGCCCGGCATCTCCAACGCCTGGACCATGCCCATCAAGGGCCGGCTCGACATGCTCTCCACCGGCATCCGCACGCCCATCGGGATCAAGGTCTCGGGCGCGAAGCTGCCGGAGATCGAGCGGGTCGGCCGCGAGATCGAGGCCGCGCTGCAGAAGCTCCCCGACACCCGCAGCGTCTACGCCGAGCGGGTGGCAGGCGGCTATTTCCTCGACTTCGTCCTGAAGCGCGACCAGCTGGCCCGCTACGGGCTCAGCATCGACTACGCCAACCTCATGGTCATGACGGCGGTGGGTGGCGACGACCAGGGGACCACCGTGGAAGGGCGCGAGCGCTACTCGATCAACGTGCGGTACGCGCGCGACTACCGGGACGACCTCGACAGCCTGAAGCGCGTGCTCCTGCCGCTGCCGCAGGGCGGGCAGATCCCCATGGAGTAGATCGCCGACGTCGTCCTGGTCTCCGGCCCCTCGATGATCCGCAACGAGAACGGGCTGCTGGCCGGCTACGTCTACGTGGACTTCGACACCTCGAAGATCGACATCGGGAGCTACGTGGAGAGGGCCAAGGAGGCCGTGGCCGACGCGGTGAAGGTCCCCACCGGCACCTCGCTCACCTGGAGCGGCCAGTACGAGAACATGCTCCGGGTGCGGGAGCGGCTGAAGCTGGTCCTGCCCATCACCATCGTCCTCATCTTCGGGCTGCTCTACATGAACACCAAGTCGGCGACCAAGGCCGGCATCGTCATGCTGGCCGTGCCCTTCTCGGCCATCGGGGCGGTCTGGCTCATGTACGCGCTCGGCTACAACGTGTCGATCGCCGCCTGGGTCGGGATGATCGCGCTCATGGGGCTCGACGCGGAGACGGGGGTCTTCATGCTGCTCTTCCTCGACCTCTCCCACGACGAGGCCCGGAAGGCGGGGCTGCTCCGGACCCGGGGCGACCTGGTGGAGGCCATCGTGCATGGGGCGGTGAAGCGGGTGCGCCCCAAGGCCATGACGGTGGCCGCGGCGTTCATGGGGCTGCTCCCCATCATGTGGTCCACCGGGACGGGGGCCGACGTCATGAAGCGCATCGCCGCGCCCATGGTGGGCGGCCTCGTGACCTCCTTCGCGCTCGAGCTGCTCGTCTACCCGGCGGTCTACCTGCTCTGGAAGGGGAAGGGGCTGCCGGCCGGCGAGCCGACGCCGGAGGGAACCGTGACGGCGTGAAGGTGAATCCGTCTCCGGGTGCCTCCCGCTCCCGGGCGACGGGGTTGCCCCGCGCGAACAGGTCCATGTGTGACGCGCGGAAACGCCGTCCCGCTGGATTTCCGGCGCGGAGATCCCGAACCCCGCCCGAAACCTCGCGCGCGCTCCCTGCGCGAAGCGCGGCGTCGACGCCCCCGTTCCCGCGGCGCTCCGTCCGCGGCATCCTGAGTCGCGCGATCGGCCGTCAACAGACGGACAGTGAACGCCCCACATGGCCGAGGTCCGCGGCGCGGACGGTGCATTCACGCGTCGGCCGCGCCCGCCAGCGCCCGCTCCACCCGCTCGATCACGGCGGGATCCAGCACCACCCCCGACGCGCCGGCGTTCTCCTCGACCTGCTCCGGGCGGGTCGCTCCGATGATGGCCGACGAGACCTCGGGGCGGCGCAGCACCCAGGCGATGGCGAGCTGGGAGAGGGTGAGCCCGAGCTCCGCCGCGATGGGGCGGAGCCGCTGCACGCCGGCGAGCGTGGCGGGGTCGAGGCGCCGCTGGATGAACCCGCCCATCTCCGGGCTGGCGGCCCGGGAGTCGGCCGGCACGGGCTGTCCCGGCAGGTACTTCCCGGCCAGGATGCCCTGCGCGAGCGGGCTCCAGACGATCTGGCCGATGCCCTCCCGGGCGCAGAGCGGGAAGACCTCCGCCTCCGGCTCGCGCCAGAGCAGCGAGTACTGCGGCTGGCTCGAGACGAAGCGCTCGCCCGGCAGCGCCAGTGCGTCGCGGATCTGCGCGGCGGTCCACTCCGAGAAGCCGATGTGGCGGGCCTTGCCGCTCCGGACGGCCCGCGTGAGCGCCGCCATCGTCTCCTCGAGCGGCGTCTGCGGGTCGTAGCGGTGGCACTGGTAGAGGTCGACGTGATCGGTGCGCAACCTCCGGAGCGACGCGTCGAGCTGCTTCTCGATCTGCGCGGCGGAGAGGCCCCGGTCGCCGGACGGCATGGGGAAGAAGACCTTGGTGGCGAGGACGTAGCTCGCGCGCGGGCGCCCGGCCAGGACCTCCCCGAGAAACGACTCGGCCGCTCCTCCCGAGTAGACGTTGGCCGTGTCGATGAAGTTGATGCCGACCTCGAACGCGCGGTCCACGCAGGCCTCGGCGCGCTCCCGCGAGACCCCGCCGCCGTAGGTCAACCAGGACCCGAGGCCCACCTCCGACACCTCGAGATCGCTCCGTCCGAGCCTGCGGGTTCTCATGGTCGACGCCTCCCCCGGGTCAGCCCAGCTTCTTCACGAGATCGGCGACGAGCGCCACGTAGCGCGCCTTCGCCTCGGCCCGGGCCACGCCCTTGCGGGAGGTCCAGGCGTCGAACTTGGCGCGCCCCTTCGGGTCGAGCAGGCCGGGCCTGCTCCCCGTCGCGTCGCCCTCGGTGGCCTGCTTGTAGAGGCCGTAGAGATCGAGCAACTCGGCGTTGGACGGGCGCCTGGAGAGCTTCTTCACCCGTTCCTGTGCATCGACGAAGGCGTCCCTGTCTGCCATGCGATCCTCTCCTCGCCCGCACGGGGCCTCACGAAGGGTAGCGGGAAGCGGTCACTCGCGCCGCTCGAGACTCGATCGAACGCTGACCGCACCCGTCGAATCACCTTTCCTCCGGGAATCGTGCTGGCCCCTTCGCGGTGGCGCGAGGCAACACGTTAGGGGTACAAAAAAAATGATGACGCGCAATGTCATGCATCAAAGGTCATCCTACATGGCGGCATATGCATACCTCGAACAGGTGACGCTCAATCATGGCTAGCCTAAAGGGGTCATGCGTCAAAGATGGCTCGCTGGCCGTATGGCCGCCCCGGGAGGGAGTTCACCCGAACCAGGAGCGTGCAACCATGAGACGGCCTTCACTCGTAGTCGGTCTGGCCCTGATCTTCGCGTTTGCCGCCGTGCCGCGCCCGGCCGGCGCCACGTCCACCCTCTACGCCAACAACTGCACCTCATGCCACTCGGCGACGGTGACCACCTGCAACGGCTGTCACGCGCACGGAACCCACGCCGGGAGCACCAAGACCGGCATCAACGTCACTGGCACGACGGACAAGACCTCCTACGCCCCCGGAGAGACCGTCACCGTCACCGTGACCGGTGGCTACCGGACCGGCTGGATCCGGGCCTACCTCTACGACGCCAACATGGTCCAGCTCGCCATCAGCACCGGTCCGAACGGCGACGGGGGCGGCGCGGGATACCCCATCACGTTCACCGCTCCGGCCCCCTCGGCGCCCGGAAGCTACAACTGGAACGTCGCCTGGTACGGCAACCAGTTCGACGCCAGCGGCGCAACCTTCGGGGCTCGCTGGACGCCCGACCCGAACAACCCGAACCACGGGCAGGAGATCGTGACCACGAACTCCTTCACGGTCGCCGCCCCCGCCGCGGCGACCCTCGCGCTCGCGCCCGGAACCCTCAACTTCGGAAACGTCAACACCGGCGCGTCCGCTTCGCTCTCGTCCCAGATCCAGAACACCGGGACCGCCCCGCTCACCGTGACGGGCATCGCGCGCTGCACGAGCCCCGCCACCTCCGCCGAGTTCACCTGGACGGCTCCGGCGCTCCCCTTCACCGTCGCCGCCGGCGCCTCCTCCACGCTGTCGGTCTCCTACGCGCCGACCGCCGCCGGGACCGACACCGGCTGCATCGCGCTCACCAGCAACGCCTCGAACGGACCCACCACCAACCTCGCCGTGAACGGCACCGGCGTCGTTCCCGCTGCCCCGCGAATCGCCGTATCGCCCCTCGCGCTCGCCTTCGGCAACGTCACGGTGGGCTCGCCGGCGGCGAGGACCTTCACCATCTCCAACACCGGCACCGCCGCGCTCACCGGCACCGTGGCGCGCGCCGCGGGTACCAGCGCCGAGTACGCGGTGTCGCCGGCCTCGTTCAACGTGGCCGCCGGCGGCAACCAGGTCGTGACCGTGACGTACACCCCCACGGGCATCGGGGCCGACGCCGGGTCGATCACGGTGACCAGCAACGACCCCACCGCCCCGACCACCAGCGTGACCCTGTCCGGCACCGGCGTCTCCGCACCGGCTCCGGCGATCGCGCTCGCCCCGGCGTCCCTCGCCTTCGGATCGGTGACGGTCGGCGGATCCGCCTCCCTCACCGTCCAGGTCCAGAACCCTGGCACGGCTCCACTCGTCGTGAGCGCCATCGCGCGCTGCACGGCGCCGGCCACCAGCACCGAGTTCACCTGGTCGCCCGCCGCGCCCTTCACCGTCGCGGCCGGCGGCAGCACCACCGTCACCGTGACCTACGGGCCGACGGCGGCGGGCGCCGACACCGGCTGCCTCGCCTTCTCGAGCAACGACACCGCCCGGCCCACCGTGAACCTGGACGTCTCGGGAACCGGACAGGCGGCCGCGGCACCCCGGATCGCGGTGGCTCCGGCCGCGCTCGTCTTCGGGAACGTGACCGTCGGGTCTCCCAGGGCGATGACCTTCACGATCTCCAACACCGGGACGGCCCCGCTCACCGGCACGGTGGCGCGCGCCTCGGGCACGAGCACGGAGTACGCGCCGACGCCGGCGTCCTTCAACGTGGCGGCAGGCGGGAGCCAGGGGGTGACCGTCACCTACACCCCGACCGACACGACGACGGACAACGGCTCGATCGTCGTGACCAGCAACGATACCCTCTCCCCCACCACCAGCGTCACGCTCTCCGGCGCCGGGGTGAACGCCCCGGCTCCCTCCATCGCGCTCGTCCCGGCCACCCTCTCGTTCGGGTCGGTCGTGCTCGGCAACTCCGCCTCCCTCACCGCACAGGTGCGGAACGCGGGCACCGCCACGCTGAGCGTCACGAGCATCGCGCTCTGCAGCGGCAGCAGCGCCGAGTTCGGCTGGTCGCCGGCGGCGCCGCTCTCCATCGCGCCGGGCCAGGCCGCGACCTTGACCGTCACCTACCAGCCGACCGCCGGGGGAACCGACTCCGGGTGCCTCGCCATCGCGAGCAACGACCCGGCCAGCCCGGTCGTGAACCTCGGGGTGGGAGGCACCGGCGTGGCGCAAGCCGTCCCGGCCGTGGCCCTCTCCCCGACCTCGCTCGACTTCGGGACCGTCACCGTCGGGAGCTCCGCCTCCCGGACGGCCAGCATCCGGAACACCGGCACGGGACCGCTGAGCGTGACCGGCATCTCGCTCTGCAGCGGGAGCAGCCCCGAGTTCAGCTGGTCCCCGTCGGCGCCCCTGACGGTGGCGGCGGGACAGGGCACCACGCTCACGGTGACGTACCGGCCCACCGAGGCCGGCACCGACACGGGCTGCATCGCCGTGGCCACCGATGATCCGGCGAATCCGACCGTGGACCTCCAGGTGACCGGCGCGGGCAGCCAGCCGCCGGTGCCGAGCGTCGACGCCGACATCGACATCGACGAGTTCGAGGTGCCGGGCAAGGTCGACGTCTCCTCGGACACCCGCATCGAGGCCAAGCTCCACGTGAGGAACCGGAGCAACGTCGTCGGCATCGGGTCCGCGACGCTGGTGGGGTCGATCGGCGGAGCGGAGGTGTACCGCCAGGTGATGGCCCTCGAGGTGCGGGCGCGTGAGGACGCCGAGGTCAAGTTCCCGCCCTACGCGGTCGCGGCGGGGTCGACCGGGACGATCCTGTGGCAACTGACGGTGGAGGACCAGGATCCCGACGTGGACATGGCCACGGCGAAGACCGTGCTCGGGCGCGGGTCCTCGGACCACGACGACGACCACGGCGAGGGCACCACCGGCAACGGCAGCACCGGCACCGGGTCCAACACCGCGGACCTCACCGCCGCGGCGCCACCCACGACCGGCGGCTGCAGCAGCACCGGTGGATCGATCGGCTGGCTCGGGCTCGTCGGGCTCGGGCTTCTCGGCGCCGGGCGCCGGAGGAAGGCCGTGAAGGCAACGCGGATCTAGCCGCCCGAAAGCGGGGAGGGGGTCCGCCCTCTCCCCGCTGCCGGGTCGGTGCCGCGGGTGCTGCGCGACTCCCGGGTCGGTCACCTCCCCCTGGACAAGGCCGGTCCACGAGTCCTTTCAGGGGCTTCGCGAGCCGGTCCCGGGCACGGGGGTTGCGATCGTCTCCTCTGTCCGGGAGGACCAGGCCATGACCAGCGGGAGCCAGCCGTACACGAGCACGGGCTTCGGCCCGATCGACGACGAGCACGAGGCCCTCAGCCTCGCGCTCGCCGCCCTGGTCGAGACGGTCAATGCCGGGAACGTCGAGGAGGTCCGCCAGTCCCTCGACGGCGTGATCCGAGGCGTGGTGAGCCACTTCTCCCACGAGGAGGAGCTGATGGCCGAGCTCGCCTATCCCCCGCGGAAGCGGCACGAGGAGGCGCACGCCGTCTTCGTCGCCGACGCCCGAAGGTTCCAGGCCGAGCTCGACAAGACCGGCGTGACCCCGAACTTCCGACGCTGGGCGGTCGGACGCCTACCGGAGTGGTTCCGCTACCACATCCTGGCACACGACATGGGGCTCGCCCAGCACCTCCTCAAGGCGGGCGTCACTGCCGCGGTTGGCTAGACCGTGACCTGAGGTGGTCGCCGATGGCCCGGTCGCTCGCCGCGATGTGCTCCCGGAGCCAGCGCATCAGGAATCCCGACACGGCCATCAGCAGCGCGGTGGAATCGCCTTCCGACTCCCAGTGGGGAAGGAGCGTCGCCAGCCTGCGCCGGAACTCGGCGTGTTCCAGTACGTGACTGGCCAGGCGCGGGTACCCGGCCTCCCGCATGATCCGCTCCTCGGCCTCGAAGTGCTCGCTGGCGTAGCGGGAGAGGAAGTCGAAGAGCTCCCGGACCTCCTTGCCCTGGACGCCCGCGCGGACCGCGGCGTCGAAGCGAGCGGCCTGGTCGAAGAGCGAGCGGTGCTGCTCGTCGATCTCGGGCACGCCGATGGCGAGCGATGGGTCCCAGGAGAGCATGCAGGCCCTCCACTCTACCCCTTGACGAACGTCCCGTCGCGCAGCTCCTGCAGCGCCTGGGCGATCTCCTCGCGCGTGTTCAT
>DAIEMM010000473.1 GCA_027349605.1 Anaeromyxobacteraceae bacterium | reverse complement strand
CCGAGGAGGCTGCCCGGCGCAGCCAGGCAGCGTGCGCCGCAGCAGGGATCGGGCCAACCGGGAGGCGCCATCAGCCCCGGTTGCCTTCGTTCCGCTTTCCGGCCACCGCCGCGATCACGCGCTCCAGGTCGGCGGTCAGGTAGGGCTTGGCGAGCACGCCGGCGAACCAGAACTGGCCCGGCGCGGACATCACCGCGTCGTCGAAGTAGCCGCTGCAGGCGATGGCCACCACGTCCGGGGCGATCTCCTGGAGCTGCTGCAGCGCCTGGGCGCCTCCCATCCCTCCCGAGACGGTGAGGTCGAGCACCACCAGGTCGAAGGGCCTGCCCTCGGACCGGTTCCTCCGGAACTTCTCGACCGCCTCCGCCCCGTCGGTCGCGGTCTCCACCTCGAGCCCCAGCCTGGCGAGGTTCCGGGCGCCCACCTTGAGGACCAGCGGCTCGTCGTCCATGAGGAGCGCGCGGAGCGTTCGCGGCGCCCGGGACTCCTGCGGGGCCGGCGCCTCGGCCGGTGGCTCGCCGGTCGCGGCGGGAAGCAGCACGGTCACGGTCGTCCCCTCTCCGACCCGCGACTCGATCCCGATGTGTCCGCCGTGGCGCCTGGCGATGGAGTGCGACGTGGCGAGCCCCAGGCCCGTGCCGGTGGCGCGGGTGGTGAAGAACGGGTCGAAGACCCTGGGCAGGACCTCCGGCGCGATTCCCTGCCCCCTGTCCTGGACCGCGATCTCGACGTGCTCACCCGGGGCCAGTCCGGGAATCTCGCCCTCCCGGACGGTGCGCCTCCGCGCACGGACCACGATCTCCCCGGCACCCGACGTGGCCTGGCGGGCGTTCACGAGCAGGTTGTTGAGGAGCTGGCTCATCTGCCCCTCGTCGGCCTCCACCGGCGGCAGGCCGGGCTCCACGTCGAAGCGCGCCCGCAGCGAGGAGCCCCCCAGCCCCAGCTTGGCGGCGTCCTCCAGGATCTTCCGCACCGGGAGGATCTTCCGGGCCGGTGCCCCGCCGGCGGAGAAGGTGAGGAGCTGCCGGGTGAGGTCGCGCGACCGCTCCAGCGCGGAGAGCGCGACGTCGAGCTCTCGTGCGGCGGCGCCTCCTCCCTCCATGTGCGCCTTGGCCAGCTCGACGTGGCCGAAGACGGCGGTGAGCAGGTTGTTGAAGTCGTGGGCGATCCCTCCGGCCACGACGCCGAGCGACTCGAGCCGCTGCCCCTTGCGGAGCTCGGCCTCGGTCCTCTCCCGCTCGGTCACGTCGAGGAGGAAGACCAGCATGGCCTGACGCCCCAGGTGCTGGATGGGACGGGCCTGCTGCTCGACCTTCCGGACGCCACCCGGGTTCATCACCCGGTAGGTGATGGGCCGGAGGGTGCCCGCCACCTCGGCGGCGGCCTCGGCCGCCGCTGCCCGGACGTTCGGGAGGTCGCCGGGGTGGATCCTCTCCCGGACCCAGTCCGCGGACTTTCCGACGACGTCCTGCGCGGACGCGCCGACCAGCTCTGCCGCGACCGGGTTCGCGTAGGCGATCCGCCCGTCCTGCACGATCAGGATCCCGGCCAGCGACCGCTCCGCGATCTCCCGGAACTTCGCCTCGGCCTCGTGACGGGCGGTGATGTCGTCCAGGACGCCGATCACCCCCGCAGGGATCCCCGGCGCGGCCGGCTCGAGGGAGAAGGTCGCCTCCGCCCAGAAGGTCGTCCCGTCCTTGCGAAGCCCCCTGCGGTCGAGCGAGCCCACCTCGACCTCCCCGGACCGGACCTTGCGGACGACGGCGGCGTCGGCCTCCCGGTCGTCGGGGTGGACGATGGCGGACCGGCGCATGTGCGCCAGCTCGTCCGCCGTGTACCCGGTGATCGCCACGTAGCGCCCGTTCACCTGGAGGAAGCGGTCCTCCGCGTCCACGGTGAAGATGCCCACCGGGGCGTGCTCGAAGGTGGTGCGCCAGCGGGCCTCGCTCTTCCGCAGGGAGCCGGAGAGGTCGACGGCGCGCTGCTCGGCCCGCCAGCTCGCCACCGCGGCGGCCGAGAGCCCGGTGAGCAGCAGGGCGATGAGCGTCATGAACCCGAAGTCGACGGCGGGGGAGCGCTGCCCGGTCGCGGCCAGGTAGGGAGCGCCCGCGGTGAACCGCAGGGTCCAGGTGACCTGGTTCACCGGGAGCAGGATGGTGGTGGCGAGCGCCTCCGGCTCCTGGCTCCCCGGGCGGCTGTCGTAGAGGAGGTGCTCCGGGACCGTCTCCGGGGCGTCGAAGATCTCCAGCCGGATGAGCTCGAGGCTCCTGCCGGCGACCTTCTCCAGGAAGTCCTTCACCTGGAGCGGGCTGTAGACCCAGCCCCGGAGCGCGGCGCGGCGCAGCACCTCCGTGCCCGGGTCGCTCCCGCTCGCGTAGACGGGGAAGAAGGTCAGGATCCCGGGCTGCTGGCTCTGCTCCGCCTCCTGGACGAGGATCACCTTCCGGGTGGTGGCCGCACGGCCCCGGTCGCGCGCCAGCTCCATGGCGGCCCGCCGGGTCGGCTCGGCGAAGCCGTCGAGCCCGAAGGCGCGCTGGTTCCTCTCCGTGAAGGGCTCCAGGTAGAGGACGCCGGTGTACTCCGGGCGGACCCCCGCGGGCCGGATCGCGTAGGCCGGGAAGCCCGCCGCCCGGACGGAGCGGAGGTGCGCCTCGAGATACTGCGCCGGGACCCGGATCGAGAAGCCGATGCCATGGATCTCCCTGAATGCCGTCCCGAGCTCAAGCGCGTGCACGTAGCGATGGAAGTCCTCCCGGGTGACCTCGTCGGACGCCGCGAAGAGGCCCGCCACGCCCCGCAGGATCTCGTCGTAGGTCGCGAGGCGCTCCGAGATCTTGGTCTCCACCCGCCGGGCGTCGAGCTCGAAGTGCTCCTGCATCGCCCGGGCTTGCGCCGCCCGGAGGGCCATCCACCAGCTGGCGAGGAGCGCCGCCGAGACGAGGAAGACCACGACCGGCACGAGGCCGATCCAGCGGCGGATTCCTGGGTGCGACATGCGTCCGGCCATCGCCCCTCCGGGCAACGGTTCACCTGCTTCCGGATGATGTCACGCCCCGGGCCTCGCCCGGGGGTCCCTAGGTGGGTGCGTCCTCGGTTTTCCGCCGGCCGGCCACGGGGCGCAGCCGCATCAGCTCCCCATACTTGAGCCGTTCCTCGAGCCGGCAGGACCAGACGAGCTGTCCTTCGTGCACCGTCATGTCCGGGCAGGAGTCGCACATCGACTGCCGGCCGTCGGGCAGGACGTCCACCGGCTGGATGATCATGACCGACTGGAGGTGGAGGGGGCGAGCCGCCTTGAACGGGTTCCGCGCCACCGCCCGGCCCCACGCGGCGGCGATCCGCCGGATCCCCGGGTCGATGGCCGAGAGCGCGAGCAGGCTGCGGCCGCTCGCGTGCGCCGAGGGGGGCACGTACCCCAGGTACCGCCCCTTCACGAGGTGGTTCCAGACCTGGGAGAGCTCCACGAACTTCGGGCCGGCGCTCCCGTAGAAGCGCTCCCGGTCTCCCACCAGCAGGGTCATGAGCCACTTGAAGGAGTCGGGCGCCTCGGTCCCGTTCAGGTAGGCCGCCGGCTCGAACTCCGGGAAGCGGGCGCGGAGCACGTCCACGACCTCCTGTGCGTCGATGTCGGTGCGCTGCGGCGCGGCGCGCGTGTAGGTGAGCCCCTTCACCTCCACCTGCTCCTCGCCGGCGAAGTAGGCGAACTGCTCCTGGATGGCGGCGCGAAAGGCGATGAAGACCACCACGTGGACCTTGTCGGCGTTGCGCTTGGCCCAGTCCAGGATGTCGGGCGCGAAGGGGAGCGTCTTCTCGTAGATGGTGGCGTTGAAGGCGCAGGAGATCCCCCCCACCTCGGCCACCCGGTCGGCGTACTCCTGCCGGAGCTCGTTCAGCTCGACCTCGGTGGCCCCCTTCCAGCCCGGGCGCGTCTGCAGGCTGTCCACGTGGAAGGTGAATCCGGCGAGGCCGGCCGCCTTCATGTCGCGGAGCAGGGACGGGGTGAGCCCGTGGCCGTTCGTGTTCACCACGGGTTTCAGCCCGCGCGAGGCGATCATGCGCACCACCTCGACGATCTCCGGATGCACGAGCGGGTCGCCGCCCGCCACCGACACGGCGTCGGTCTGGCGGAACCTCTCGAAGACGTCGAGGTCGGAGCGCACCTGCGCGAGCGACTTGTGGCTGCCCTTGGCGTTGGCCGAGTAGCAGCCGTCGCAGTAGATGTTGCACTCCTTGGTCGGCTCCAGCCAGGAGATGACGTTGTCGGTGACGCTCCAGGGCAGCCGGTAGAGCTTGCGGTGGTCGAGCTTCTTCAAGGGGGGCCTCGCGCGGCAAGGGGTCGAGGGCGCGGAATCTAGCGAGACCACCCCTCCTGTCAACGACCGTTTGCGCGGGTCGTGAACTCCACCGGTCCACATTGGCGATGGGCCCCGCCTGGCTGGCGGCGAGCGGCGACGGCGCCGTATCGTGCGGGGATGAAGATCCCCCTCCTCGCCGCGCTGGCGGTGGCGGTCGCCGGATGCGCCACGGTGGACGCGGCCTCCCAGCCCACCGTCCCGGTCCCGATGTCGGTCGTTCCCCCGGGAAGGCCAGGGCAGAACCCTAGTGCCGCGGGCGAGGTGCTCTGGGCAGGCCTCGCGCAGGTGCAGACCCCGCGACGCGCCACCTTCGACGACTGGCTCGTGAGCGGGCCGGACGTCAAGGTCGGCCGCCGGCCGGACGGGATGTGGTCGGGCACGTTCTTCGGCCGGCCGGTCACGCTCTCCACCTCGATCGGCCAGATCTCCGGATCGGGAATCGACCTCGCCGTGGAGCGGAACGGGGCGGTGACCCGGATCACCGGGTCCGTCTTCGGCGCCCCCGTGGGCTTCGACGTCTCGATCTCGCGGGTGAACGGGGTCGCCGGCGGGAACTCCTTCGACCTCTCCCGCCAGGGACCAGGCCAGTACGACAGCCCGGCCGGCATGCTCACGCTCCGGGGCGCCGCCTCGAACAACGCCGCGCCCATGCCCCAGGCCGCGCTGGCGCTCCTCGCGGCGCTCCTGCGGTAGCTACGGCGAGATGGCCAGCCCCAGGCTCACGTCCCCCTGGAGGATGGGGATGCCGGCGTTCACGTGAAGGGATGCTCCGTTCGGCCCGGAGAGGAAGGTCCCCGAGCCGAAGAAGACCGGCATGAGGAATCGCGCGGAGAAGCGCAGGCCGATCTTCTCCGAGAGCCACCCCTTCACCCCACCCCCCAGGTGGAAGGCGAAGAGCCAGGCATCCTGGGGCTGGAGGGTGACGCCCCCCTCCACCTGGACGTCCGACGGGCTGAACCAGGCGAGCCCCAGGCCCCCGGACAGGAAGGGCTCCACCGCGCCTTGCTGGAAGGTGGTCTGTCCGCCCAGCTGGAGGTACTGGGTGGTGACGCCGAAGGACGGGCTGCTCGCGTAGACGGAGCTCGCCGAGGTGAAGCGGGCCTGCGGCCGGGCGAAGAGGTAGAGGATCTCCACCTGCGACTTGCCGTCCACCTGGATGCC
>DAIEMM010000469.1 GCA_027349605.1 Anaeromyxobacteraceae bacterium | reverse complement strand
GGATGAAGGTGGGCGTGGCATTCACCAATCGTGACAGCAGCCTCACGGCGGTGCTCGACGCCTTCCCCTCCTCCACCAACCGGCTGCAGATCCGCGAGCAGCGCTTCCCCGAGGAGGCGCGGACGCCGAACGGCAACGGCGCCCACCGCGCCGAGGAGGAGGAGGCACGCACGTGAGCCCCGGGCGCGGCGTCCTGCCGCTCCTCGGGCTCCTCGCGATCCTCCTCGCCACGCCCGCCCGGGCCGAGAAGAAGCCGCTCGGTCCGGGGGAGCGGGTGGACCTGAACCGCGCCACCACCGCCGAGCTGATGCGGCTCCCCGGGGTGGGGAAGAAGAGGGCCGAGGCCATCGTGGCCTCGCGCGACAAGCGCCCGTTCCGGAAGCCGGAGGAGGTGACCCGGGTGAAGGGGCTCTCGCCGGCCTGGTACGGGAAGGTGAAGGGGATGGTGACGGTGGGGGAGGCGCCCGCGGCGCAGCGCCCCCCGGAGCCGGCCCGGGCGGTGAAGGGCGGCTGAGGAAAGGAGAAGGCCCGGCGTGCGGGTGCGCGCCGGGCCTCCGTTTCGCCACGAGACTGGCTAGATGCAGGTCGGGGTGCCGACGCAGGTGTCGAAGCCGGTCCCGCCCGTGATCCCGTTCAGGGCCGCGCAGGCGTCGAACGCCTGCGTGTTGCAGCTCGAGTACGTGAACGTCCCGCTCAGCGTTCCCGCGCCACCGGCGAGGGTGATGTTCACCGTGCCGGTGAGGGAGTTGGCGCCCGCCGCGCTCAGCGTGAGCGTGCCGGTGCTGACCGAGTACCCGGTCGAGGAGCAGGTGGCGTTCAATCCGCTCACATCGGCGGTGAAGATGGCGATGTTCCCCTGCGCGTCGGGCGTCAGGTTGGGCGGGTTCGTTCCGATGTTCGCGAGATCGATGAAGGTGTAGGTGCCCGCGGCCAGGCCGGGCGCCGTTCCCGTGACGAGGTTCGCGCGGGCGATGATGAGCGAAAGCATCCGGCTGTTCTTGTGCTCGACGCAGGTGAGCGCCTCGTTGCAGGTCCAGGCGACGTCGGAGGACGCCCCGACCGCCATCGTAAGACCCAGCGGAACGCCGGGAGCGAGCGCGATCTCGCACGTGTTGGCACTGCCGAAGAGCGCGACCTCCGATGCGGAGGAGAAGGGGGTTCCGTTGACGGTCCCGGTGATGCCCGAGGACCCGCCGGAGTCGGACGAGCTGCCGCAGGCGGCGGCGAAGGCGACGACGGCGAGAAGAGCGATCTTGCGCATGAAAACTCCAGTCCGTTGAGGGGTGGGGGGAGGCGGCGCCTGGCGTCCGCCACGAAATGCGAGCCCTCCACCACGTTTCCCCCGCCTTCGCTGCGGGAACTGCTCGCTTCTTGGGTGAGGCGAGATGCGGGGCAACCCTATGAAGATGCGAGCCCCGAAGCAAGAGAACTGCCGGGGCACCCCCTCGACGGAACGCCCGGCCGTCCCCGGCCCTCCTTGACACTCCCGGGGCCAGGGGCTACGACGGCGGGACATTTCCGCTCGGGGGAACAGGGAAGCCGGTCCGATTCCGGCGCGGTCCCGCCACTGTAGCCGGGGAAGAGGTGCCTGCAGGACGGTCGCCACTGTCGCGCGTGTCGCGGCGGGAAGGTGGCAGGCGCCGACGGCCGAGAGCCGTGCCCCGGAAGCCAGGAGACCTCCCCCCGGGCAAGGTCGCGAATGGTTCGCGATCAGGGGTCCCGCGTCCGAAGGAGACGCGCAGGACGATGCGACTCGAGCGCGCACGCCGGGTGTTTTTTGCACTCGCCGTGACATGGAGCCGGCTGGCCCTGGGTGCCGGGGAACCACCTTCGGTGGTCCTCCCCGAGCAGGTGATCCGGCTGCCGCGCTCCCCCGCGCCCCAGGACCCCACCGCGGCCGCCACCGTGGTCGAGGCCTGGCGGTTCGAGGGCGAGCTGAAGGGCGTGGCCGAGCTGGCCGCCACGGCGCCCGGCGTGGCCATCCGCAGCTACGGCGGCCTCGGCCAGCTCACCACCCTCTCCATCCGCGGGTCGAACGCGGGCGGCGTCCGGGTGCTCCTCGACGGCATCCCGCTCGACACCGCGGCCGGCGGCGGCGTGGACCTCTCCACCATCCCGCTCCACTGGGTGGACCACGTCGAGGTGGTCCGCGGCGCCGAGGGGGCCTACTACGGCGCCGGGGCCCTGGGGGGCGCCGTGAACGTGGTCACGCGGCCGGCGGTGGCCGGGACGTGGGGCGCCGAGGTCACCGGAGGATCGTTCGGGACCGTCTCGGGCGTCGGCGACGTGGCCGTGGGGGGCGAGCGCTGGGCCTTGCTCACCGCGGTCACCGCGGGCTCGACCCAGGGCGACTTCCCCTACCTCACCCCCTCCTCCCCGTCGGTGCCGGACAGCCCGCTCGTCCTCGAGACCAGCCGGAACGCGGCGGCCGCCCAGGGTGGACTGCTCGTGAAGGGCCGGTGGACGCCCGGGCTCGACCGGCTGGACGGGGTGGCCCAGCTCTCCTGGGGGTGGAGGCAGCTGCCCGGGGTGCCGGCCAGCCCGACGCCGTCCGACTGGCAGCGCGGGGGACGGGCCTCGGGCGCGCTGCGCTGGTCGCGGCTCCTCTCCTCCGGGCTGACCCTCGAGGCCGGCGCGGCCGGGCGGGTCGAGACCCTCGACGTGTTCACGGCCCCTCCCGGGGGCAGCGGGGCCACCGACCAGCGCGACGCCGCCGGAGGCGGGGAGGCCCGGCTCACCTGGGAGGCCGGCCCCAGCCTGTTCACGGCGGGTGCACTGGGATCGCTGGAGCGGCTCGACTCCACCGCCAGCGGCGACCACCGGCGCCCCACCTGGGCCGCCTGGGCCTCCGACGACTTCACCATCGGGAAGGAGGCGGCGCGCATCTCCCCGGCCGTCCGCGTGGACGCGGTGGGCCCCTACTCCGGGGTCTCGGCCAAGCTGGGGGCGAGCGCCCGCCTCTCCGGCCCCTGGTCGCTCCGGGCCAGCGCCGGGCGGTCGTTCCGGCCCCCCAGCTTCTCCGAGCTCTACCTGGTGCAGGGGCCCTTCGAGCCCAACCCCGACCTCGGCCCGGAGGTGGCCTGGAGCGTGGACGGGGCGGCGGTGTACGACGGGCCGCTGGGCCGGGCCAGCGCGGGGGGCTTCGGCGCCCTCTACGACGACCTCATCGTCTACGAGCCCGGACGGGTCCCGGGCAGCTTCAAGCCGCAGAACGCGCTGCGGGCGTCGTCGGCCGGTCTCGAGCTCGAGATCCTGACCGCCGCGGCCCGCGATCTCTGGGGGCTCCAGGGACAGCTCTCCTACACCTTCCTGGCCACGGAGATCCTGCGCGGCGTGCCGGGCGTGGTGGGCAAGGAGCTGCCCCAGCGGCCGCGCAACCGGGCCTACGCCCGGGTCTCCGTGGATCCCGGCGTCGCCGGGGGCCACCTCGAGGCCCAATACGTGGGGCTCCAGTACCTCGACTCCCGCAACATCCACTCGGCGCCGGCCAGCCTGATCGTGAGCGCCGGCGCGTTCGCCCGCATCCTCCGGAGCCCGGAGGTCCGCATCGGCGCGGAGGTGAAGACCCTCCTCGACGACCGGACCCTCCAGGACGGCTTCGGCTATCCCCTCCCCTCCCGCACGCTGCTCGTCAGCTTGCGGGTCGGGTCCTCCCCGGAGAACCGACCATGAACTCGCGCGCCGCCGCCGTCCTCCTCCTCGCCGCCTCGCTCGCCGCCTGCAAGAGCGAGGTGGTGTGCACCACCGGCCAGGTCCTCTGTGACGGTCAGTGCACGTCGCTCCAGAGCGACGCCTCGAGCTGCGGCGCCTGCGGCCGCTCCTGCGGCGCCGGCGAGAGCTGCTCGGGCGGGCTCTGCTGCCAGGGCGACCAGTGCCCCCCGGCGGTGTACGCCGCCTGCTTCAACGGGAACGCCGTCCAGGGATCGACGGGCGTCCCCGCGCCGGTGGGCGCGCCGGTCGCGGTGGAGACGGGGCCCATCTCGCTGGCCTGGCGGGGGAGCTCGCTCTGGGTGGCGAACTCCATCAGCAACACCCTCGATCGCATGAGCGTCTCTCCCTCCGGCCTCTCCGCCGACGGGCCCTTCCCCACCGTGAGCGTCCCGGTGTCGGGACCCTTCTCCGACCTCGAGTTCCTGGCGGAGTGGAACGGGCTCCTCCACGCGTCGAACGCCGCGGTGGGGTCGCTCGTGATCGTGGACCCGGATGCCGCACCTCCCGGCATCGCCGAGGTCCCGCTGGGCGACTTCGCCTTCCCCCAGGGCATGGCCTTCGCGGGAAACAAGGCCTACGTGGCCCTGAACGGATCGGGCGAGGTGGTGGTGGTGGACCTCACCGCACGCACCGTGACGAAGCGGATCGACCTCTCGTCGCTGGCCAGCGCCGGCGCGAGCGCCCTTCCCTCCCGGCTGGCCGTCGCGGGCGACCGGGTCTACGTCACCCTCTGGAACCTCGACGCCAGCTTCTCCCCGGCCGGCCACGGCCGGCTGGCGGTGATCGACGCCACCACCGATTCGCTCGTCCCTTCCGTGAACCCCGTCGACCTGGGGGGCTCCTGCCTGAACCCGGCCGGCATCGCCGTGCTGGACGGCACGGCCTGGGTGACCTGCGGGTTCTTCCCCTACACCGCGACCAGCGCCGCGGACATCACCGGTGCGGCCTTCGTCCCGGTCGACGTCTCGGGCCCGGCCCCGGTGGTGGGCGCGGCGGTTCCCGTCGAGCTCGCCGCCCCGGGATCGCTCGTCTTCTGCAACTGCACCGGGTTCGCCGGCGACCGCTTCTCGGGGGACGTCCTGCGCTTCGACCCCGTCGCGCGGACGGTGACCTCCCGCGGGCTCGTCTGCCCCCCGCCCAGCACCGGCTCGAGCTTCGTGGCCGACGTGGCCTGCGGAAGATGACCCGGCCGATCCCCCTCCTGGCCGCGCTGGCCCTCCTGGCCGGGCCCCTGCGGGCCCCCGCCTCGGACCCGCTGCCGCACGGGGAGCCGATCTGGCTCGGCCCCCCGGCCCCGGCGCGCCCGGTCCGGGTGGTCTCGCTCGCCCCGAGCCTGACCGACACCGTCATCGCCCTGGGCGAGGCCGGCCGGCTCGTGGGCGTGACCCGCTACGACACCTCACCCGAGGTGAAGTCCCTGCCCCGCGTGGGCGGGTTCCTCGACCCGAGTCCCGAGGTGGTGCTGGGACTCCGCCCCGACCTCGTCCTCTGGCTCGCCGACGGAGGGGCCTACCCGGCCGTCCGGCGCATCGCCGAGCTGGGCGTGCCGGTGCTGGCGCTGCCGGTGGTGGGCGTCCCCGACGTGCTGCGGGCGGCCCGGCGGGTGGGCGCGGCCCTCGGCAACCCGGCCGCCGGCGAGCGGCTGGCCGCGAGGATGGAGGGGGCCGTCCGGTCCGCCGAGGAGCGGGCCTCCTCGCTTCCCCGCCGCCGCGTGCTGCTCGTCATCGGGCGCGACCCGCTGGTCGTGGCCGGACCGGGCAGCTACCCGGACGCGCTCCTCCGCATCGCCGGCGGGGTGAACGTGGTGAAGGGGGAGCGCCCCTGGCCGGTCTACTCGCTGGAGCGGGCGGTGGCCGCTGACCCGGAACTGGTCGTGGACGCCGCCGTGAACGAGCCCGCCGACACCATCTCGCGGCTCGCCGCCATCCCGGCGGTGAAGGCCGGCCGCGTGGTGCGCCTGCCCGACGACCGGGTGCTGCGACCCGGCCCCCAGCTCCCCGCGGCCCTCGAGCAGCTCCAGGCGGCGCTCGGCACCTCGGCGGGCGGCCCCGCCAGGAAGGCGGTCCGGTGACGCGGCGGCGCCTCCTGCTCGCGCTCGGCGCCGGCCTGCTCGCCCTCGTGGCCAGCGTCGTGGCGGCGCTCCTGCTCGGGCCCCAGCCCATCTCGCTCCCGGCGGCGCTCGCCGGCACGGAGCCCGACCACGCCATCCTCTTCGGCCTCCGGCTCCCGCGGGTGATCCTGGGCGCCCTGGTGGGAGCGGCCCTCGCCGCCGCCGGGGTGGCGCTCCAGGCGCTGCTGCGCAACCCGCTCGCCGAGCCCTTCGTGCTGGGGGTCTCGGGCGGCGCCGCGCTGGGCGGCACGGCGGCCCTGGCCGCGGCGGCGGCGGTGGGACCGGCCTCGGTGGTGGGCGCCGT
>DAIEMM010000463.1 GCA_027349605.1 Anaeromyxobacteraceae bacterium | reverse complement strand
GCAGTCGAAGGTCAAGAAGGGCGAGGTCGCCCGCGCCGTCATCGTGCGCACCGCGCGCGAGGTGAAGCGCGCCGACGGCAGCTACATCCGCTTCGACGGGAACTCGGCGGTCCTCATCAACAAGGACCTCGAGCCGGTCGGGACCCGCATCTTCGGGCCGGTGGCCCGCGAGCTCCGCGCCCGCAAGTTCATGAAGATCATCAGCCTTGCGCCGGAGGTGCTGTAGGCCATGGACGTCCACAAGAACGACACGGTGAAGGTCCTCTCCGGCCGGGAGAAGGGCAAGTCGGGCAAGGTGCTCGAGGTGCTCCACGAGAAGAACCGGGTCCGGATCGAGAAGCTCATGACGGTCAAGCGCCACCTGAAGAAGGGGCGCAGCCAGGTGAACCCGGACGGCGGGATCATCGAGCGGGCCGGCACCATCCACGCCTCGAGCGTGATGGTGGTGTGCCCCAAGTGCGGCAAGCCCACCCGCGTGGCCCATGCCACCCGGGAGGACGGCCGCCGGGTCCGGGCCTGCAAGAAGTGCAAGGAGCAGTTCGAGTAGGGAACGAACGCATCGCCCGGCGCCAAGGGCCCCGGACGAAGGCAAGGAGTCATCGATGGCAGCGCGTCTCAAGGAAAAGTTCGAGAAGGAGATCCGGCCGAATCTGGTCAAGGAGCTCGGGTTGAAGAACCCGATGCAGGCTCCCCGGGTCGAGAAGGTCGTGGTCAACATGGGGCTCGGCGAGGCCATCCAGAATGGCAAGATCCTGGACGCGTCGCTGGAGCAGCTCACCGCCATCACCGGTCAGAAGCCGGTGGTGACCAAGGCCCGCAAGTCCATCGCGAACTTCAAGCTGCGCCAGGGGCAGAGCATCGGGGCCATGGTCACCCTGCGCGGGGACCGTGCCTACGAGTTCCTGGACCGGCTCCTCAACGTGGCGCTGCCGCGCGTCCGTGACTTCAAGGGCGTGTCGCCCAAGGCCTTCGACGGGAAGGGCAACTACACCCTCGGGGTGAAGGAGCAGATCATCTTCCCGGAGATCAACTACGACAGGGTCGAGAAGATCAAGGGACTCAACATCACCGTGGTCACCACGGCGCGGAACGACGAGGAGGGCAGAGTGCTGCTCCGCCACCTCGGCATGCCCTTCCGCCAGTAGCAGGACCAGGAGACGGACACGATGGCCAAGCTTTCGAAGATGGCGCAGGCTGCACGCAAGCTGAAGTACCCCGTGCGCCAGTACAACCGCTGCCCGATCTGCGGGCGGCCCCGCGCATTCCTGCGCAAGTTCCAGATGTGCCGCATCTGCTTCCGCAATCGCGCGCTCCGGGGCGAAGTCACCGGCGTCATCAAGTCGAGCTGGTAGGGAGACTCATCGATGAGCTTCACCGATCCAATTGGCGACATGCTCTCGCGCGTCCGGAATGCATCCTCCGCGCGCCACGAGAAGGTTCTGGTCCCGGCCTCCAACCTCAAGGCGCGCATCGCCGAGGTGCTGAAGGCCGAGGGCTTCATCCAGGACTTCGTCCTCCACAAGGACGAGAGCCACCAGGGGGCGATCACCATCCTCCTGAAGTACGGGCCGGACCGCGAGCCCGCCATCAGCGACATCAAGCGGGTGTCGAAGCCGGGCCTGCGGCGCTACGTGGCCACCGGCCAGATCCCCCGCGTCTTGAACGGAATGGGCATCGCCATCCTCTCGACCTCGAAGGGCGTCCTGGTCGATCGGGAGGCCCGCAAGCAGAAGGTGGGCGGCGAGCTCATCTGCACCGTCTGGTAGGAGCATCCATGTCCCGCATCGGCAAGCTTCCGGTCAAGATCCCGGATAAGGTCAAGGTCACCGTGGACGGACTCACGGTGAAGGTCGAGGGCCCGAAGGGCAAGACCGCGTTCCAGGCGAACGCCCTGATGAAGTTCCAGGTGGACAAGGGCGAGGTGCGGGTCCTCCGCCCCGACGACTCCATCCTGGCGCGCTCCCTCCACGGCCTCACGCGCACGCTGGTGCGCAACGCCATCGACGGGGTCACCAAGGGCTACGAGCGCACCCTCGACATCGTCGGGGTGGGCTTCAAGGCCGAGGGGAAGGGCAAGGAGATCCACTTCGTGCTCGGGTTCTCCCACCCGGTGATCTTCAAGCTGCCCGAGGGCATCACCGCCGAGGTCGATCCCAAGCAGACCAAGGTGACCGTCCGCGGGGCCGACAAGCACATGGTGGGCATGACCGCCGCCCGCATCCGCGAGCTCCGTCCCCCCGAGCCGTACAAGGGCAAGGGGATCAAGTACAGCACCGAGATCATCCGCCGCAAGGAAGGCAAGACCGGCGCGGCGTAGTCGCCGCACGCTCATGTGCCGGCTGGGTCTGCGCCGGCGCAAGGAGGAGTACCCATGGCAGAGAAAGTCACCCCGCGCGAGAAGCGCAAGGCGCGCATCCGCAAGAAGATCTCGGGCACCGCGGAGCGTCCCCGCCTCACGGTGTATCGCAGCATCAACCACGTCTACGCCCAGGTGGTCGACGACGTGGCTGGCCGCACCATCGCCTTCGCCGGGACGACGTCCAAGGCGCTCCGCGACGCGGTGAAGGAAGACGACAAGACCGCTGCCGCGAAGAAGGTCGGCACGGCCATCGCCAAGGCGGCGCTCGAGAAGGGCGTCACCCAGGTCGTCTTCGATCGAAATGGTTTCGACTACCACGGCCGTGTCGCCGCGGTGGCGGAGGCGGCCCGCGAGGCCGGCCTCAAGTTCTAGGCACCGCAGGACCGAGGGTCGAATGGCTGCTCCCATCATCAACGTGAACGATCTCGAGCTGACGGACCGCGTGGTCCACATCAACCGCGTCGCCAAGGTGGTCAAGGGCGGCCGGCGCTTCAGCTTCTCCGCGCTGATCGTCGTGGGCGACGGTCAGGGGCACGTCGGCGTCGGCCTGGGCAAGGCCAACGAGGTGCCCGAGGCCATCCGGAAGGGGGGCGAGCAGGCCAAGAAGAACATCTTCCTGGTTCCCCTCGCCGGCACCACCATCCCGCACGAGGTGCTCGGGCACTTCGGGGCAGGGCGGGTGCTGCTCAAGCCGGCCAGCGAGGGAACCGGCGTGATCGCCGGCGGCGCAGTCCGCGCCGTGCTCGAGGCCGCCGGGGTGCGCAACGTGCTCACCAAGAGCCAGGGCTCGCGCAATCCGCACAACGTGCTCAAGGCAACCGTGGCCGGGCTGAAGCGTCTGCGCAACGCCGATCGCGTTGCCCAGATGCGCGGCAAGACCGTTGCCGATATGCAGGAATAGGGCAGGGGAAGACGATGGCAGCCATCAAGGTGACCTTGAAGCACGGACTGGCCGGGATTCCGGCGAAGCAGCGGCTGATGGTGACGGGCATGGGTCTGAAGAAGACCAACTCGTCCAAGATCATCCCCGACACCCCGTCCACCATGGGAATGATCCGCAGGGTGGGCTACCTCCTGGCCTGGGAGCGCGTCGACGCCCCGGCGCCGGTGGGGCGCAAGGCCAGGAAGTCGAAGGGCGCCAAGGGCGCCTAGCGCGCCGCGCCTCAACGAGGGTAGAAAGGAACGCTCATGTCGTCGCTGAACCAGCTCAAGGCGCCCCGCGGCGCCACCAAGGTCCGCAAGCGCGTCGGTCGCGGCCAGGCCTCCGGCCTGGGCAAGACCGCCGGTCGCGGCGGGAAGGGCCAGAAGGCCCGCTCGGGCAACATGCACTTCGAGGGCTTCGAGGGCGGCCAGATGCCGCTGCAGCGCCGCCTTCCGAAGTTCGGGTTCAACAACCACTTCCGGCTCGAGTTCGAGGAGGTCCGCGTGACCGACCTCGGCCTGCTGCCGGCCGGAAGCGTGGTCGACCTGCAGGCGCTCAAGGGCGCCGGCCTCGTCCGGGGCAAGTCGGACGGGGTGGTCGTGCTCGGCAAGGGCGACCTGGCCGGGGCCTACACCGTGCGCGTCGAGCGGGTGACCGCGGGCGCGCGCGAGACCATCGAGAAGGCCGGAGGCAAGGTCGAGCCGCTTCCCAGGCGCCAGACGATGGGCGAGAAGCAGAAGGCCGAGAAGAAGGCCAAGGGCAAGACCAAGGCATAGGCGGAGCAGGGGGAACCGGGATGCTCACCAACAGTCTCGCCAACATCTTCCGCGTCGCCGAGCTGCGCAAGCGGCTCCTCTTCAGCGTGGGGATGCTGGCGGTCTACCGCCTGGGCGTGTTCGTCAGCACGCCCGGCGTCGACCGCGTGGCCATGCGCAAGGTGGTCGCCTCCCAGGGCGGCCTGCTCGGCCTCTTCAACCTGTTCTCCGGCGGAGCGCTCGAGCAGCTGTCCATCTTCGCGCTGGGCATCATGCCCTACGTCTCGGCCTCCATCATCCTTCAGCTCCTCACCGTCGTGGTCCCGGCGCTGGAGAAGATGCAGAAGGAGGGCGAGGTCGGGCGCAAGCGCATCACCCAGTACACGCGCTACGGCACGGTGGTCCTGGCCGCCATCCAGGGCATCGGCATCGCCACCTACCTGGAGTCGCTCCGGGATCCCTCCGGGCTCGCCGTGGTCACCACGCCGGGCTGGGCCTTCCGAATCATGACCGTCATCACCCTCTCGGCCGGCACCGCCTTCATCATGTGGATGGGCGAGCAGATCACCGAGCGCGGCATCGGCAACGGCATCTCCCTCATCATCTTCTCCGGCATCGTGGCCCGCATGCCCGACGCCATGTTCCAGCTCTACGCGGCCTACAAGGCGCCGGGGGCGGGAATGGACGAGCTGAGGCTGGTCATCCTGGTCGCGGTCATGGTGGCGGTGGTGGCCTTCATCACCTTCGTGGAGCGCGCCCAGCGGCGCATCCCGGTGCAGTACGCCAAGCGAGTTGTGGGGCGGCGCACCTACGGTGGCCAGAGCACCAACTTGCCGCTCAAGGTGAACACGTCGGGCGTGATCCCCCCCATCTTCGCCAGCTCGGTCCTGCTCTTCCCGGCCACCCTGGCGTCGTGGTTCCCGTTCCTGCAGCGGATCTCCGACCTGATGCGCCCCGGCGGCTGGGTCTACAACACCTTCTACGTCGTGCTCATCATCTTCTTCGCCTACTTCTACACCGCGGTGACCTTCAACCCGGTGGACGTGGCCGACAACCTCAAGAAGTACGGTGGATACATCCCGGGCATCCGGCCGGGCAAGAAGACCGCGGAGTACATCGACTACGTGCTCTCGCGCATCACCTTCGGCGGCGCGCTCTACCTCTCCGCCGTGAGCATCCTGCCCACCATCCTCATCAACCAGTTCGGCGTTCCCTTCTACTTCGGCGGAACGGCGCTCCTCATCGTGGTCGGCGTCGCCCTCGACACGGTCCAGCAGATCGAGGGGCACCTCATCACCCGCCACTACGAGGGGTTCACCGGTCCCCGGGGCCCGCGCATCCGCGGCCGCGCCACGGCCGGCCTGAACGCCTAGCCGCGCCGGGCGGCGCGCCAGGAGACGAGCATGATCCTCATCCTCTTGGGGCCGCCGGGTGCCGGCAAGGGCACGCAGGCCAAGCTGCTGGCCCGGGACCTCCAGGTCCCCCACATCTCCACCGGCGACATGTTCCGCGATCACAAGGCGCGGGGCACGGAGCTCGGCAAGACCGTGGACGCCATCATGGCGTCGGGCGGTCTCGTACCCGACGACGTCACCAACGCCATGGTGAAGGACCGGCTCTCGCGCCCCGACGTGGCTCGAGGCTTCATCCTCTACGGCTACCCCCGGACCGCGGCCCAGGCCGGGTACCTCGACCAGCTGCTGGTGTCGATGGGGCGCAAGC
>DAIEMM010000461.1 GCA_027349605.1 Anaeromyxobacteraceae bacterium | reverse complement strand
CGACGTCGCCTACAAGGCCGGCGCCGCCACCTACCTCGAGTCCACCGACTCCGTCCAGACCCTCCGCCAGGCCGAGGTCGGCCTCGTCGCCGAGTCCCTCAACGTCGACCTCGCCACCCTCAAGCTCCTCAACGCCGTCGGCGCCTTCGGGGAAGTGAACGACTGATGCCGCCCGCTACGGCAGCGTGATCGGCCCCTCGGCCTCGACCCGGTTCCCGCCGGCGTCCAGGGCCCGGCGCAGCGCCGCCTCGGCGAGCAGGAGCACGTCGCTCTCGGTGCGGGCCGCGGTGTAGGTGACGATGGTGTCGACGCCGACCACGCCCACGCTCACCGTGAGGGAGAGCTCCTGCCCGCGCACGGAGAGGTGGCCGCGCTCGACCGACTTGCGGATGCGCTCGCCCAGCGCCCGGCCCGCCGAGAGCGGCGTCTCCCGGGCCACCACGCCGAACTGCTCGCCCGAGATTCGCGCCAGGACGTCCTCGCGCCGGACGGCGGATCTCACCAGCCGCGACACGAGCCCGAGAGCCTCGTCGCCGGCGGCCCGGCCATGGGCCTCGTTCACCCGGCGGAACCCGTCCACGTCCACGAGCAGGAGCGACATGGGGCGCGTGTAGCGCGACGAGGTCACGAGCTCGGCCGAGAGCCGGTCGTCGAAATGGCGCCGGTTGAAGAGGCCGGTCTCCGGGTCGAGCAGCGCCCCCTCGGCCAGCCTGCGCTGGTAGCCGATCTCCAGGTCGTCGCACAGGCAGTACTTGAGCGCCGTGTGCATGCCCATCTGGACCCGCTGGCCGTCCTGGAGCTCGCAGTCGGCTACCCGGAGGCCCTCGACGAAGATGCCGTTCGTGCTCCCCAGGTCGCGCAGGCGGGCCCCGGCGGGGCTCGCCACGATGCCGGCGTGGTTCCGGGAGACGCCGGTGTCGCGCAGCCGGATCTCGCAGGCGGGGTCGCGGCCGAGGATGATCTCCCGCTCCGGGTCGAGGGGGAAGATCTCGCCCAGCTGGGGGCCGGAGAGGACGAGGAGGTAGGGGCGGCGCTCCGTGGCCGGGCGCGCCGGAGCCAGGCTCCACGATTCGGTTCCATCCGCGGAACGCCCGTCGAACGTGGACATCGGGCGATCTTATCAGCCTACGGGCGCGCGCGGGCGATCTCGCGAGGGGTATGCCCCGGACCCCCCCTCCTGGAAGTCGGCGTTGCGGCTCCTCGCCTCCGGCCGCATGATCCTCCCGACTCCATGCCCCGCTCCCCGGCACTCCGCATCGTCAGCTACAACGTCCGCTACTTCGGCCACGCGCTGAAGGGGATCGCCAGCACGCGCGGGCCCGAGCAACGCATCGCCCGGGCGCTCGCGGCGCTCGAGCCGCCGCCCGACGTGGTCTGCCTGCAGGAGATCGAGACCATCTCGCTGCGCTCCCGGCTCGCCCGAGGCCGCGCGAACGAGGGGGAGACCCAGCTGGCCTCCTTCATGGCCGCGCTGGAGAAGTCCTTCGCCGAGCGCGGGAAGCCCTTCCCGTACGACGGCTTCTACTTCAGCGCCCACGCCAATCGCATCCGCCGGCTCAACATCACCACCCACGGCCTCGCCATCCTGGTGAACACGCGCCGGCTGCGGATCGAGTCGCACAACGTCGACTCCCCCCACCACATCACCCACCACCACGTCGAACGCTTCCGCGACCGGAAGCAGGCGCGCATCTGCGCCCACATCCACGTGGCGGACCCGTCCGGGCGCCGGCTGCACGTCTTCAACACCCACATCTCGCTGCCCACCCCGTTCGCCCGCGGGTTCTGGACCCACCCGGCCCGGATGGGATGGGGCGTGAACCAGCTCCACGAGGCGCGGACGCTCGCGAACTTCGTGCGCCACCACGCCGGGGACGAGCCCTTCGTGATCTGCGGCGACTTCAACTCGGCGCCCGGATCCCCGGTGTTCCGCTACCTCACCGAGCGGGTCGGCTTCCACAGCGCGCAGCAGGACCTCGGGCTCCTCGACCTCGAGGACGTCAAGGCCTGGCCCACGGCCGGCTTCATGCGCATGCGCATGCACCTCGACCACCTCTTCTTCGGCAACGGCGTCCGGTTCCTCGACCTGGAGGGGTCGGTTCCCTTCGGCGACCGGAAGAGCCCGTTCGCGGGGCTCTCCGACCACGTTCCCCTCATCGGGCGGCTCCGCTGCGACGCGCACCGGGCCTGACCTGTGCTTTACTGCAGCGCCATGCAACTTCCCGAACAGGCCGTCCGGGCGCTCGAGGTGGTCCGCCGCGACGGGCGCGACGTGCGGTTCGAGATCAAGAAGGCCTGCGAGCAGGAGCGCTGGCGGCTCAAGGTCTGCTACGCCGCACCCGGCGGCGGGGCAGAGGTGCAGGTCGGCCTGCTCTGGTCAGAGGACCTGGCCGGGCTCGAGGCCCTCAGGCGGACGCTGGAGGAGGAGTGCGGATGAGGAACGGAAAGCTCTGGATCGTGGCCGTGGCGGCGGTGCTCGCGGCGTCGGGCTGCAAGAACTTCACCGCCGGAGGCGCGGGGCCGGCCTACGTCCGGGACGTCATGCGCGAGTACCGCTTCCCGAGGGCCTGCGAGGCGCTCTGGGTCGACGCGCTCAAGGTCGTCGCCGCCCAGGGGTTCGGGCTGGTGGGCAGCGATCGGGACCTGGCGGGGCAGGAGAAGCAGGGCGTCATCACCAGCTTCCTCAACCGGGGGCACTCCACCACGAGGGACGACGACGGCGTCTTCGAGGCGGAGAGCGACGCCAACGGCCAGGGGCTGCGCTACCTGGTCCAGGGCAAGCCGGCAGGCGCGGACGGCTGCTTCGTCCAGTTCTACGGGATCCAGGACGACCGGACGAACTCCACCGAGACGCGCCACCGCGACTACGACCAGGAGCTCCTGCTGCTCGCGCGGCTCGACCCGGCCGCCGCGGCGCGGATCCTCGAGGCGGCCGACAAGGCGCAGTGACGGTCGCCACCGGGCGGAGGAAGGGGCTCCCCGCCCTCCCGGCCCGTCCGGCTAGAAGACGTAGCCGACGTTGGCGGTGATGTTCACGCCGGAGAGCTTCATCGCGCCCCAGTCGAAGGTCTGCTCGGTGACGTACATGTAGCGGGCCTCGGCGCCAAGCAGGATCGGCCCGAGGATGAAGTCGATGCCGGCGCCGCCGATGGCCAGGAACGAGTACTTCGTGGCCGAGAGGCTCTCGCCGACGTTGCTCACGTTGGCGAAGTTCGCGAGGCCGCCGATCCCGAGCTCCAGGTAAGGCTGGATGAAGAAGATGGGAAGGCGCAGCTGGCCGAGGACGTAGAGCGGGACGGTGTTGGCCTTCACGGTGGTCCCGTCCACGGCCGTGGTGGACGACCACATGTACCCGCCCGCGATCTGCGCGCCGATGATCCCCATGGTGGCGCCGTAGGCGAGCTCGATGTCGCCGGAGGCCGGGAACTTCCCGCTGGCCACGTCGGCGACGGCCGCGTACCCGTCGCTGGCCGTCGGCACCCAGACGCCGCCCTTCAGGGCGAGGTAGGTGTCGGCCGCTCGAGTGGAGGCGGGAGCGGCGACGACGGCGAGCGCGGCGAGCGCGGCGAGGAGCGAGCGGCGGACGGTGGCCATGGGTTTTCCTTTCCCGATAGGGACAGCAGGAGCCTAGACAGGATCCGGCCCGGACGCCAGTTCGCGCACCGGGGCCGGGGAGGCGGGCTCGTATCGCACCACCAGTGCCGTCGCGGCGGTGATGGCCACGGCCCGGAAGAAGACCCCCAGCACCGGGACGGCCAGCACGGCCACCGA
>DAIEMM010000460.1 GCA_027349605.1 Anaeromyxobacteraceae bacterium | reverse complement strand
TCTTGCGCGACCTTGTCGGCGAGCAAGGCATCCGGGATCACGTCGATCGGCGCGTACGCCCCGGCGCCGGCCGAAGGGTCGTGCGAACGGCGCAGGGCCTCTCTCCTGTCGAGGAGAAGGGAACGGGCGTCGCTTTCGATCCGGCTCATGAGATGGAGGTTCTCCCGCACCACGGGGCGCGGGGGACCTCTTTTCACGTGGCGTGCCGAAGCAGAACCGCCTGTATTCCCGGGAGATGCGCTGGATCCGGTTGCGTCCCGGCCTCGAATCGACGCATCCGTTGCGCGTCAGCCCAGGCCCTCGGACCCCGCACCGGATCCCCGCAGGAGGACCACGAGGGCACGGAGGGCGTCGGTGGAGGTGAAGATCCCGACGACCGCCTCGTTCTCGACGATCAGGGCGGAGCCGTGCTTCCGGGCGGCCATGGCTTCGGCCACCTCCACCAGGCTGGTGTCCGGCCCGACGACGAACGGCTCGTCGCTCATCGCCTCCTCCACCAGCTCGCGACTCACGTCGACGCCGCGAAGGGTCTCGAGCAGGTAGAGGTCGCGTTGCGACACCACGCCGACGAGCTTCCCATCCTGGATGACCGGGAGGTGGCGAACTCCCCGCTCGCGCATCGCCTGGTGGGCCTCGGCCAGCGTCTGGTGGGTCGAGATGGTGTGCGGCGCCGGAGTCATGAACCGCTGGATGGTGTGGCTCGACATCGCGTCCTCCCTTCGCTTCACCCAGCAGCGTAACTCCGGAGCCCGCGGTTGTCTCTGACCTCCTCCTGGGTTAGCTTCCGCGAACCATGGAGAAGACCTGGGTCAAGGACATCAAGGAAGGCGAGCGCGTGAAGGGCATCTTCGCGGTGGCTCGCAAGGCCGTGCCCACCGCCAAGAGCGGCAAGACCTATCTCGCCGCGACCCTGGTGGATCGCACGGGAGAGATCGAGGCCCGCTCCTTCGACCGGGTCGACGAGTTCTCGGCCCTGTTCGAGGAGAGGGACCTCGTCGAGGTCGAGGGGGCCATCGGGTCCTTCCAGGGCAAGCCGCAGCTGCGCTTCGAGACCATCTCCAGGATCGACCCCGCCACCGCCGGGATCGACGCCGCCGACTTCGCCTGGGCTCCTCCGCCCGAGCCGCGCAAGCCGGAGAAGGCCCCCAGCGAGGGCGCGACCGACGCGAACTGGGCCGAGCTCCTCGGGCTCGTCGAGGCCATCACCGACGTCCACGTGAAGGACCTCGTGAAGGCCTTCCTGGCGGACGACGACCTGGTCTCCCGGCTCCGCCGCGCTCCCGCCGCGAAGAGCGTCCACCACGCCTACGCGGGCGGCCTGCTCGAGCACACGGTGAGCTGCATCAAGCTCTCCCACCGGGTCGCCGACCAGTACCCGCAGCTCGACCGCGACCTCCTGGTCGCCGGCGCGTTCTTCCACGACCTGTGGAAGATCCGCGAGCTCGGCTACGAGCGGGGCGTCGAGTACACCGACGAGGGACGGCTGGTCGGACACCTGGTCATGGCGGCCCAGTGGATCCACGAGAAGGCCCGCCGGGTGGGCGTTCCCCGGGAGCTCGAGCAGCACGTGGTGCACCTCGTGCTCTCCCACCACGGCCGGCTGGAATTCGGGTCTCCCAAGACTCCGGCCACCCTCGAGGCGCTCGTCACGCACTTCATCGACGACCTCGACAGCCGGATGAACTCCTGGGTCTCGCTCATGGGCCGCGAGGGAGGCACGCGCCGCTGGACCGACGCGCAGAACGTCTACGGGCACCACATCTGGCGCGGCACCTTGCCGACGGCCCAGGTGGAGAAGAAGGCCCCGCCCGCCGAGTTCATGACCCCGGTCATCTACGTGCCGCGCCCCTCCGCGAGCGGTCCGTCCCAGCGGAAGCCGCAGGAGAAGAAGGCGAAGCCGCCCCGCCCGCCGCGCGCCGAGCCCAGGCCGGCCTCAGCAGGCGCCGACGCCACCGCCACTCCTTCCGAGGGATCCCCGCCGGCGGCGCCGCCCCGCCCGGAGCGCACCGAGGCCCCTCCCCGCGCCGAGCGCCCTCCCCGCCAGGACCGTCCCGACCGCGGCGGCCCCCGGGGCCCAGGTGGGCCCGGCGACCGGAAACCCCGGTACACGGGTCCTCGCCTGCCCGGAGACCGGGGCCCCAGCGCCCGTCCGGACAAGCCGAAGAGCCTGACCCACAACCCGTTCGCCGCCCTCGCCGCCAAGGTCGAGGCGGCGCGACCGGAGCCCGTCGCCGAGCCGGCGGCGGAGCCCCAGGCAGAGGCACCGATCCACGAGACCCACGAGACGGCGCCGGAAGCTCCTCCCCAGGCACCCCCGGTGGAGCCTGCCCCGGCCCCGGCGGCTCCCTCCGAGCCGTCCGCGGCGCCCGGGACGACGGCGCCGGCGGGCGGAGACGCCACGCCCTAGCAGGCATCCGGAGCGCCCGTGGTCCCGTTCGGCCGCACCGCCGCGATCTTCGACGTCGACGACTCTCTCCTCGACGGCAACGCGGGCACGATCTTCAGCTGGTACCTCTACAGCGAGAAGATCATGCTCCCGGAGATCCGGTCGCGGATCCCGCGCCTCGTCTACGAGTACGCGCGGCGCCGACTGGGCGAGAAGGACATGGTGGAGCTGGGGTCGCGCTGCCAGGCCGGGCTCTGGGTGGACGACATCCGGACCCACGCCCAGGCCTGCTTCGAGCGGCACCTCCGGAAGCGCATCACCGAGGGTGCGGTGCGACAGATCCGCAAGCACCTGCTCTCCGGCCATTACGTCCTCATCGCCTCCGGCTCCCCGCAGGCCATCGTCGACGAGGTGGCGCGGCACCTCCGGGTCCACGGCGCCATCGGAACCCGCACGCGCGCCATCGACGGCAAGGCCACCTCCGACATCCTTCCGCCCATCGTCTTCCAGGACGGCAAGCGGGAGGCGGTGGCCGCCGCGCTGGCGTCGCAGGGAATCCCGCTCTCCCGGAGCTGGCTCTACTCCGACTCCTCGGCGGACGTCCCGCTCTTCGAGGCGGTGGGACACCCGGTGGTGGTGAACCCCAAGGACGCGTTCCGGACGCAGGCCGAGCAGCGCGGCTGGCAGGTGGTTCGCTGGAAGGAACGCAGCCGCGAGGCGCAGGCCGACCTGGCCAGCGAGTGGACGAGCTGGGACGGGTAGCACCGGCTCGCTAGGCGAGCCGGAAGAGCCTCTTCGCGTTGGCGGTCGTGATGTCCGCGACCTCGGCCGGGCTCACCCCCCAGAGCTCCGCCACCTTGCTCGCCACGTGGGCCACGTGTGCGGGCTCGTTGCGCCTTCCCCGGAAGGGAACGGGCGCCAGGAAGGGGCTGTCCGTCTCCACCAGGAGGCGCTCGTGCGGGATCCGCCGCACGGCGTCGCGGACGGCCTCGGCCGCCTTGAAGGTCACGACCCCCGCCACCGAGACGTGCAGGCCCAGGTCGAGGTAGGTGCGAGCCGCGGCCCAGTCGCCGGTGAAGCAGTGAATGACCCCTCCGGCGGCGGGGAGCCCCTCCTCCCGGAGGATGGCGGCGCAGTCCAGGTCGGCCTCGCGCACGTGGACCACCACCGGCTTCCCGGCGTCTCGCGCGATCCGGATGGAGCGACGGAAGCTCGCCCGCTGAACTTCTCGGGGGGAGAGGTCGTAGTGGTAGTCGAGGCCGGTCTCGCCGACGCCGACCACGGCGGGGTCGGCGGCCAGGCACGCGCTCTCCTCCCAGTCGGCCTCGGGCACCCGGGCGCACTCGTGCGGGTGGATCCCGGCGGTGGCGGCGAACACGGCCGGCCGGCTCCGAGCCAGCTCGAGGGCGTTCCCGAAGTTCCCGGGGGACCGCCAGAGCCCGACCACCACGATCCGGTCCACGCCGGCCGCGGCGGCACGGGACACCACCCCGTCGACGTCGCCCTGGAAGTCCTCGAAATCCAGGTGGGCGTGGGAGTCGACCAGGCTCACTTGACCCGCGTGCCGGGGACCACACCCTCGTCGACCTGCAGGATCCGCGGAGGATCCCCGGCGGCGAGCAGCATGCCCTGGGAGGTGATGCCGCGCAGGGCGCGCGGCGCCAGGTTCGCCACCACGACGATGCGCCGGCCCACCAGCGCCTCCGGGTCCGGCCACGACGCCGCGATGCCGGCCACGATGGTGCGGGGCTCCGGCTCGCCGACGTCCACCGTGAGCTTCAGGAGCTTGTCGGCCTTGGGAACCCGGACGGCGGCGCGGACCACGGCCACCTTGAGCTCGACCCGGGCGAAGTCGTCGAAGCCGATGATCCCGGTGGTGGCCGGCGGCGCGGCGGGCGTCGCCTGGACCGAGGCCTTGGACTCCGGCGCGGCCACCAGCCTGGCCACCTGCTGCGCGTCGAGCCGGGCGATCTGGGGCGGCCTGGCCCGCGCCACCACCGGCGCACCGACGAACGGGTCGAACTCGGCGGACCAGGTCCCGGGGCGGGCCTGCCCGAAGGCGGCGCACAGGTCGTCGGCGAAGACCGGCATCACCGGCCAGAGCATGACCGAGATGGCGCGGAGCGCCCGGGCGCAGGTGAGGAGCAGCCGGCGCGAGGCGGGAGACGAGGGTGCCTCCCAGGGCTTCGAGGCCTGGAGCTGCTTGTTGCACGCGTCGGCCACCTGGTTCACCAGGCGCACCACCTCCCGGTACTCGAGCGCCTGGTAGGCCGGGCGCGCCAGCCGGAGCGCCTAGCGGACCACGCCCGCGATCCCCTCCTCCGGATCGCCGGTGATCTCCCCGCCGGATCGCTCGGCCAGCGCGAAGACGCCCGAGGCCAGGTTGGCCACGTTGTTGGCCAGGTCGGCGTTGATGCGGTTCCGGAACTCGTCGAGCGAGAGGTCGAGGTCGGTCACGCCCGGGCCCAGGTTCGCCGCGTAGTAGTAACGGAGGAGCTGCGGGTCGAGGCCCGAGTCGAGGTACGTCCCCGCGGTCACGAAGGTGCCGCGCGACTTGGACATCTTCTCGCCGTTCACGGTGAGGTGTCCGTGCACGGCGAGCCGGTCCGGGAGCTTCAGCCCCGCCGCGCCCAGCATGGCCGGCCAGAACACCGCGTGGAAGCGGAGGATGTCCTTCCCGATGAAGTGCTCGAGTCCCGAGGGCGATCCCGGCGCGAGGTAGGTGGCCTCGTAGGCGACCGGGTCGAGCCTCGCGGCGGCGGGCGCCTCCGCGGCGAAGTAGCGTTCTCCCGAGGAGAGATAGCCGATGGGGGCGTCGAGCCAGACGTAGATGAACTTCCCGGGGAAGTCGGGATCGTTCAC
>DAIEMM010000446.1 GCA_027349605.1 Anaeromyxobacteraceae bacterium | reverse complement strand
CCACCTCGGCCCGCCGGGGCGGCGCGGGGTGGATCCTCGAGGGGCGGAAGGCCGTGGTGCTCCACGCCCCCGCCGCCGACCTGCTCCTCGTCACCGCCCGCACCGCCGGGGCTCCCGACGCCGGGGAGGGGATCTCCGTCTTCGCGGTCCCGGCCGGCACTCCGGGGCTCGGCCTCGTCCCCTATCCGACCATCGACGGCCAGCGCGGCGCCGACGTGACGCTCTCCGCGGTGGAGGTTCCCGGGGAAGCCCTGCTCGGCGCGGAGGGCGAGGCCTTCCCCGCCCTCTCGGCCGCCTTCGACCTGGGGGTGGCCGCGCTCTGCGCCGAGGCGGTGGGGGTCCTGCAGGCCACCCTCGACGCCACCACCGAGTACACCCGCACCCGCAAGCAGTTCGGCGTCCCCATCGCCCGCTTCCAGGCCTTGCAGCACCGCATGGCGGACATGCTGATGCACGTGGAGCAGGCCCGCTCGATGAGCTACCTTGCCGCCCTGCACGCCGCCTCGGCCGACGTCCGGGAACGGCGGCGGATCGTGTCGGCGGCCAAGGTGACGGTGGGGCAGGCCTGCCGGTTCGTGGGGCAGCAGGCGGTCCAGCTGCACGGCGGGATGGGGGTCACCGACGAGCTCATGGTGAGCCACCATTTCAAGAGGCTGCTCGCCATCGAGCTGTCGCTCGGAGACACCGAGCACCACCTGGAGCGATTCATCACGGAGAGCAAATGAGCCAGGCCCAGTACACGACGCGCGGCGCGGTGGCGGTCATCACCCTCGACAACCCCCCGGTGAACGGGCTGGGGTGGGAGCTCCGGTCCGGGCTCGTGGCCGGGCTGGACCGGGCCGCGGCCGACCCGGCCGTGAAGGCGGTGGTGATCACCGGCGCCGGCAAGGCCTTCTCGGGCGGCGCCGACATCAAGGAGTTCGATTCGCCGAAGGCGCTCGCCGAGCCGAACCTCCACACCGTCATCCGCGCGGTGGAGCAGAGCCCGAAGCCGGTGGTGGCCGCCATCCACTCCGTGTGCATGGGGGGCGGCCTCGAGCTGTCGCTGGGCTGCCACTACCGGGTGGCCTCGCCGGGCGCGCAGATCGCGCTCCCCGAGGTGAAGCTCGGGCTCCTGCCCGGCGCCGGCGGCACGCAGCGGCTCCCGCGGGTGGTGGGCGTGGAGGTGGCGGCCAACATGATCGCCTCCGGGACCCCGGTGCCCTCCGAGAAGCTCGCCGGGACGAGGCTCTTCGACGCCCTCGTCGAAGGCGACCTCCTCGACGGCGCCGTGGCCTTCGCCGAGAAGGTCGCCGACGTCCGCCCCCTGCCCCTGGTGCGGAACATTCCCCTGAAGGACCCGCGCGCCCCCGGCTTCCTCGCCTTCGCCCGCAACACGGTCTCCGCGATGGCGAAGGACTTCCCGGCGCCGCGGAAGTGCGTGGACGCGGTCGAGGTCGCCGCCACGAAGCCCTTCGAGGAGGGGCTCGCCTGGGAGCGCTCCGCCTTCGTCGAGCTCGTGCAGACGCCCGAGTCGCGCGCGCTCCGCCACGCCTTCTTCGCGGAGCGGGCCGCCTCCAAGATCCCCGACGTCCCGGAGGGCACGCCCACCCGCCCCATCCGGGCGGCGGCGGTCATCGGCGCCGGCACCATGGGCGGCGGGATCGCCATGAACTTCGCCAATGCGGGAATCCCGGTGACCGTGCTCGAGGTGAAGGAGGAGGCGCTCCAGAAGGGGATCGGCGTCATCCGGAAGAACTACGAGGGCACCGCGAAGAAGGGGAAGATCACCCCGGCCCAGGTGGAGGAGCGCATGGCGCTCATCCGTCCCACCATGGACTACGCCGCCATCGGCCAGGCCGACATCGTGGTCGAGGCGGTCTTCGAGGACATGGCGGTGAAGGAGGCGGTGTTCCGGAAGCTCGACGAGGTGATGAAGCCGGGCGCCATCCTGGCCACCAACACCTCCACGCTCGACGTGGACCGGATCGCCTCCTTCACGAGGCGGCCGCAGGACGTCATCGGGACCCACTTCTTCAGCCCGGCCAACGTGATGAAGCTGCTCGAGATCGTGCGCGGCAAGCAGACCGGGAAGGACGTGCTGGCCACGGTGATGGGGCTATCGAAGAAGCTCAAGAAGACCGGCGTGGTCTCCGGGGTCTGCGACGGCTTCATCGGGAACCGGATGCTGCACGGCTACCTGAACCAGTGCCTCTCCCTGCTCGCCGAGGGCGCGCTGCCGCAGCAGGTGGACCGGGCGCTCGAGAGGTTCGGCTTCGTCATGGGGCCGTTCCGGGTCTCCGACCTGGCCGGCAACGACATCGGCTGGTACATCCGCAAGCGCCACTACGCCGAGCACCCCGGCGCGCCCCGGCAGATCATCGCCGACAAGGTCTGCGAGCTGGGCCGCTTCGGCCAGAAGACCGGCTCGGGCTGGTACCGCTACGAGGCCGGGAAGCGCGACCCCATCCCCGACCCGGTGGTGGAGGAGATCGTGGTGGCCGGCTCGAAGGAGATGGGCATCGCCCGCCGCAAGATCTCGAACGAGGAGATCGTGGAACGCTGCGTCTTCGCGCTCGTCAACGAGGGGGCGCGCATCCTCGAGGAGGGGATCGCGCTCCGGGCCTCCGACGTCGACATGGTCTACCTCACCGGCTACGGATTCCCGGTGTTCCGCGGCGGCCCCATGCGCTACGCCGACGAGGTTGGGCTCTACAACGTGGTCCGCTCCATGGCCCGCTTCGCGGCGCTCCCCCACGCCGACGCCACGTTCTGGAAGCCGGCCGCGCTGCTCGCCCGGCTCGCCGCCGAGGGCAAGTCCTTCACCTAGGAAACGGAGATCGCCATGTCCGACGCCGTCATCGTCTCCACCGCCCGCACCGGCCTCGCCAGGTCCTGGCGAGGTGCGCTCAACATGACCCACGGCGCCACCCTGGGCGGCCACGTGGTGAAGGCCGCGGTGGAGCGCGCCCGCATCGACCCCGCCGAGGTGGAGGACGTGATCTTCGGCTGCGGGCTCCCGGAGGGCACCACGGGCGGCAACGTGGCCCGGCAGATCGCGCTGCGGGCCGGGCTCCCGGTCACCACCGCGGGGCACACCGTGAACCGCTTCTGCTCGTCCGGGCTGCAGTCCATCGCCATGGCCGCGCACCGGGTCATCGTGGACAAGGTGCCGGTGCTGGTGGCCGGGGGGATCGAGCAGATCTCCTGCGTGCAGCAGGAGCTGAACCAGCACATGTTCGCCGACCCCTGGCTGGTCGAGAACGAGCCGGCCGTCTACATGAGCATGCTCGACACCGCCGAGGTGGTGGCGAAGCGCTACGGGATCCCGCGCGAGAAGCAGGACGAGTACGGGGTGCGGAGCCAGCAGCTCGCCGCGGCGGCCCAGGCGGCGGGCAGGTTCCAGGACGAGATCGTCCCGTTCAAGACCGTGATGGGCGTCGGCGACAAGGCCACCGGGCGCCTGTCCATGAAGGAGGTCACGCTCGACGCCGACGAGGGCATCCGCGCCGACACCACCTACGAGGCGGTCGCGAAGATCAAGCCGGTGACGCCGGGCGGCACCATCGCCGCCGGGAACGCCAGCCAGTTCTCCGACGGGGCGTCGGCCTGCGTGGTCATGGACGCGAGGCTGGCCGAGAAGCGGGGGCTCGCGCCGCTCGGCATCTTTCGCGGCTTCGCGGTGGCCGGCTGCGAGCCGGACGAGATGGGCATCGGGCCGGTCTTCGCGGTGCCGCGGCTCCTCGAGCGCACCGGCGTGAGGATGCAGGACGTCGGGCTCTGGGAGCTGAACGAGGCGTTCGCGGTCCAGGTGATCTACTGCCGCGACCGGCTGGGCATCCCCGACGACCGGCTCAACGTGAACGGCGGCGCCATCGCGGTGGGGCACCCCTACGGCATGTCCGGAGCCCGCCTGGTGGGGCACGCCCTCATCGAGGGGAAGCGGCGGGGCGTGAAGCTCGTGGTCGTGACCATGTGCATCGGCGGCGGCATGGGCGCGGCGGGGCTCTTCGAGGTAGCCTAGCCCGGGGCGCCGCGGTGCTCGACGCCTTCCTCTACGACGGGCTGCGCACCCCCTTCGGCCGCCACGCCGGGGGGCTCGCCCCGGTCCGCCCCGACGACCTGGCCGCCGGCGTGATGCGCGCCCTGCTGGCGCGCTCTCCCTGGAGGGCGGAGGAGATCGAGGACGTCTACCTGGGCTGCACCAACCAGGCCGGCGAGGACTCCCGCAACGTGGCCCGCC
>DAIEMM010000443.1 GCA_027349605.1 Anaeromyxobacteraceae bacterium | reverse complement strand
GCCCGCCCCACCGGCGCTGGTGTCCGAGCGCCGCCTGGAGCTGGGTGCCGTCGATGATCCCGGCCTCGAGCAGGATCTCGCCCAGGCGCTTGCGCTGCGGGTTGGCCACGGCCCGACAGTATCCGGCCGGGCGGTCCCGGTCGAGTGGCGCGCCGGGCCGGGGAGCCGATCAGGGCGCGTCGGCGCGGGTGGCGATGGCGAGCCGCGGCAGCCCCTCGCGGCGGGCCATGTCCATGACCGCCACGACCTTGCCGTGGGCCACTCCCTCGTCGGCCTGCACGAGCACCAGCGTCTCCGGGTTCTCGGCCCGGGCCTGCCCGAGGATCTTCTTCAGCGCCTCCTCGTCGACCACCTTTCCCTGCACCACCACGCGGCCGTCGGAGAGGACGGCGATGGCGAGGTCGTGGACCTCCTTCACGGCGTTGGCCTGGCCTCCCTTGGGGAGGCTGACCTTGATCCCGCCGTTCTGCCCTCCCGCCTCGGCGATGGCGGTGGTGGTCACCATGAAGATGATGAGGAGGACGAGGAAGATGTCGGTGAGCGGGGTGATGTTGATGTCGGCGAAGATCCCCGCGCCGGTTCCGGTGCCGCCGTCGTCGTCGGGATTGTTCATCGACATGTCAGGACTCCTGCGCTCCGGCGGGGCCGGCGCGGACTTCCTTCACGATCTCCAGGAACTCCTCGGTGAGGAGCTTGAGCTGGAGCTGGAGCCGGCCGGCCAGCACGTTGAGCATGTTGTAGAGGATGACCGCCTCGATCGCCACCGCGATGCCCCCGGCGGTGGTGATGAGGGCCTCCGAGATGCCGGCCGCGACCACGCTGAAGCCGCCCTGGCCGGTGATGCCCATCTGGTGGAAGGCGCGCATGATCCCGACCACGGTGCCGAAGAGGCCGATGAACGGGGCGGTGGCGCCGATGGTGCCGAGGATCCACAGGCGGGCCCGGAGCTTCTGGTTGGCCTCCTGCCGCTCCCGCTCCACCGCCGCCTCGATGCGCGCGTCGGTGGCCGGCCGCTTGCCGGGGGGCGTCGGGACGAGCGCCGCCAGGAAGACCTCGGCGGCGGGAGAGGTGGAGCGCTCGGCCTGCGCGCGGGCGTCCTCGACGTCGCCGCGGAGCAGCGAACGGGTCACCGCGTCGGCGAGGCTTCGGGCCCGGTCGGTGAAGCGCCAGAGCGCCAGCGCCCGCTCGACGGCCACGGCCACGGCGAGGACCGAGAAGAACGCGATGATCCACATCGCGACGCCACCGGTCTTCAGGACCGTGAGGAGTTCCAGGTTCAAGTCTTCGCGCCTTTCCGGGTTCCGGGGAGGGGCAAAGCTAGTCGATTTCCAGGGGGATTCAAGCCGAACCGCCCGGGGTGGGCGGGGCGCCCCGGATCCCGGTCACTTGCCGCCCGGGGCTGCGGGATGGATCGGGAGGTCGAGCGGAGGCGGGGCCGCTCCGGGCGCGAGGTCTACGACGCGGACGCCGCGAGGGGGAGCGAGCTCGAAGAGGGCGTCCTCCGGCGGCCCGTTCACCTCCAGGTCGTCCTTCCATCGCAGCGAGAGCTCGGCGCCCCCGCCCCGCAGCTCCACCTCGGTGGGGAAGCGGCGGCCGCCGGGGTGGCGGAAGATGGAGAAGCCGGCCTTCCAGGCGGTCCCCCCCCGCCCGCCGGGCAGGAAGCTCGCCGAGACCACCGAGGCCCCCTCCCCCACCGCCAGCACCTGCCGCCCGGCCGCGCCGGCGACCTCGAGGAGCACGACCCCGTCCCCTGGCTCGGCCGCCACCGCCTGTCCGTCGAGGAGCGGCACCCCCCCGCACACCACGCTGGCGAGCTCGCGGGCGCCGAGCGGCACCGGGAGCAGCCGGGCCAGGTTCTCCGGGGTGTCGTCGCCGCGGTAGAGCCTCCCGGCGCGCGCGTCGAGGAGCGCGAAGCGCCCGCCGCCTGCGACCAGGACCGCCGCGGGGTTCCCGAAGAAGTCGAAGACCTCGAACCGGAGCCGCCCCGACTTCTCGGCGGCGACCCATGCGTCGAGCGAGCCGGAGAGGTCGGGGGACGAGAGCCCCAGCCGCGCCGACCCCCGGCAGGAGGAGACGCCCCCCTGGGCGGCACGGACCTGCGCGAGCAGCGAGGCAGGGTTGCGGGACAGGTGGGGAGGCGGCGCCCGGACGCAGCCGGCCGCGACCGCGAGCGCCAGCACTCCGGCGGCCCTCCTCGTCACGCCTGCTCCAGGGCCCGGAGGAGGTCGGCCGCGATGTCCTCCGCGTCCTCCAGGCCCACCGACACGCGCAGGGTGCCCCGGCCGATCCCCTGCGCCGCCAGCTCGGCGTCGGTCGCGTTGCGATGCGAGGAGATGACCGGGATGGAGGCCAGGCTCTCCACGCCCCCCAGCGAGCTGGCCCGCGCCACGAGGCGGAGCGCGTCGTGCACCCGGGCCACCGCGGGATACCCTCCACGGACGGTGAAGGAGAGAACGCCGCCGCCCCCGCGCAGGAGCACCCGGGCCATCGCGTGGTCGGGGTGGCTCTCCAGGAACGGGTAGAGCACGCGCTCGACGCGGGGATGTCCCTCGAGCGCCCGGGCCACGCGGAGCGCCGTCTCGTTCTGGCGCAGCACCCGCACCTCCAGCGTCTTCATCCCTCGCAGCAGGTCGTAGGCCGCGGCGGCGTCCAGGTTGCCGCCGGTGGAGCGGCGCACCGCGAGCACGCCGTCCACGAGCGCGCGGGACCCTGCCACCGCGCCGCCCAGGTGGTCGGAGTGGCCGTTCAGGAACTTGGTGGTGCTGTGGACCACCAGATCCACTCCGAGTGGAATGGCCCGGAGGTTCACCGGCGAGGCGAAGGTGGCGTCGAAGACGCTGCGGATGCCCCGCGCCCGGCAGGCGGCGGCCACGGCCGGGACGTCGGCGATGCGCAGCGTGGGGTTGGTGGGGCTCTCGAAGACCAGCGCCCGGGCGTTTCGCGGCGCGGCCGCCACCGCGGCGGCGAGGCCGTCGAAGGGGACGACCCGGACCTCCACGCCGAAGCGCTCGAGCACGTCCCGGGCCAGCCGCGTGGTCTGTCCGTAGAGGGTGTCGCAGAGCAGCAGCGCGTCCCCGGCGCGCAGCGAGGCCAGGAACGCGGCGGTGAGCGCCGCCATGCCGGAGGCGAAGCAGGCGGCCGCCTCCGCCCCCTCGAGCGCGGCGATCTTCCGCTCCGCGGCGACGACGGTGGGGTTCTCCAGCCGCGCGTAGAGCCAGCGCCCCTCGGGCGCGTCGAGGTAGGCGGCCGCGTCCGCGGCGGTCTCGAACCGGTAGGTGGTGGCCTGGTAGACGGGGGTCGTGGTGGCGGGAACGGAAAGGGTCTCGCCCTCGCCGGCGTGGACCGCCAGCGTTCCCAGCTTCGGCTCGCTCATGGAGCCAGTCTACCCCCTAGGCGAGGATGCCGCCGACCACCGCGCCGGCGACGAGCGGCACCACGTTGGCCACCACGAACACGCCGGCGCCGAGCCCGGCGATGACTCCCAGCAGTGGCAATCCGGTGAGGAACGAGGCGGCGAGGAACATCACCCCGGCCACGATGGCCGCCGGCAGCAGGGCGGCTCCGATGGCCGTGCCCACCGACCCGGCCTTCCGCCCGCCGACCAGCCCGGCGATGAACATCCCCAGCACGGGCAGCCAGAAGAGGAACAGCGAGAGGACGAGCATCCAGATCATGGCGCTGCCCAGTCGCCCCTTCCCCCTGTCCGCCGGCGTGGCGGCCTGCGTGGCGCTGCGATCCTGGATCTGGTCGGCCATGTGTCCTCCCCTTCCCGTCAGAATAGCCGGGCGGCGCGCGCCCGGAGCTCCCGCGCCTGCCGGCGGGCGATCTCGTTCTCCGGCGCCCAGCGCGGGTCGACGTCCCCGGCCCCCTCCACCTCGGCGAGCTACCGCTCGAACGCGGCGCGATCCTGCAGCAGGACGAGGAGCGAGCCGGCCTCGGCGACCGGGGTGAGGAGGCAGCCGGGCCCGAGCGCGCGGGCCCGCTCGAAGTGGCGCCGCGAGCGGGCCACTCCCCCTCCGACCGCGGCCGGGAGCGCCGCCGCCCAGGCGCCCAGGGCACGGTGGGGGCCGGCGCAGTCGACGGTCCCGTCGAGCGACACGGCACGCTCCATGGCCGAGAGCGCCGGGTCCTTCACCGCGAGCACGGCGGCGAGCCCCTTCTCCCGCGCGGAGGACCAGGTGGCGAGCGCCAGCCAGTAGAGCGCCTCGGCGCCCTCCGGCCCGACGCGGGACGGTGCGCCGACGAGGTCACCGGCGTCCACGGCGGCGGCCCAGGCAGGGGAAAGGCTGCGCAGGGCCCGTTCCGCGGCGCGCGAGGAGGCGAGCCAGGCGGAGCGGGCCGAGGCGGGGTCGGCGAGGGCGCGGAAGGCCTCGGCGCGGGCCAGGCGGAGATCGACCGCGGGGTCCTCTGGCGGGTGGGCCGCCACGGCGGTCCAGGCCTCGATGGCCTCGGCCAGGCGGGCCGGATCCCCGCGCGCGGCGAAGGCCTGGTCTCCCCGGGCGATCCGGGCGGCCCGGCCGGACGCGCCGGGGGGCTGTCGAGCTTCCGGCGCAGCCGCCGCGCCGAGCAGGGCGAGCGCGAGGAGCAGCATCAGCGTCGCTTGTCGGGCTTCTTCTTCGGCGCGGGCCGGGAGTCCTTCTTCGCGGACTTCCCCGGGACCGGCCTCGCCGCGGGCTTCTTCGCCGCGGGCTTCCTCGGCACGGGCTTCTTCGGCGCAGGCCTCTTCGGCGCGGGCTTCTTCGCGGGCGGCTTCGGCGCCGGCGCCTTCTTCGGGACCGCCGGCCTCGGCGCCGGAGGCTTCACCGGCGCGGGAGGTGCCTTCGGCGCGGGCTTCTGCTCCGGCCGGGGCGGGACCTTCGGCGGGGGCGCCACCGGGGGCCTGGCCGGCGCGACCACCGGCCTCGTGCCCACCGCGGGGCGGGCCGGGGCGGTGCTGCGGGAGAGCTTGGCGAGCCGCTCCTCCTCCTCGGCCGGCGTCACCGCCAGCGGGGGCTGCCCGTTGCGCTGCCGGGTCTCGTCCTCGGCGCTGTAGTAGAGCTGGGCCGTCACCGCACCCCGCACCACCAGCTCGCCGCGCTGGTTCTCGCCCCAGACCTCGATGTCCACGGCGTAGCGGCCGGCCGCCTCGAAGCGCCGGTCGGCCACGCGGCCGCGCACGGTCACCACGTCCCCGGGCCAGACGATCTTCACGAACCGTGCCCCGAAGCGCCGGACCCGGGCGCCGCGGAGCCAGTCGGTCACCAGCTCGCCGAGGAAGCCCATGGCGAGCATCCCGGGCACGAGCACGCTGGGAAAGCCGGCGTTCCGCGCGAAGGGCTCGTCCACGTGGAGCGGGCCGTAGTCGCCGGTGGCCCCGGCGAAGCGGGCGACCTGGGAGCGGTCCACCGGGGGCTTCACGAGCGGGTGGAGCTCGTCGCCGACCTTCACCGCCTCGAAGTAGAGCTGCCGAGCCAGGAGCACGGGGTCTCCCTCCCTAGCCACGCCGGAGGATGTAGGTCTCGCGCGTGCGGAAGACGAAATCGCCTTCGGCGCCGCGGCCCTCGGTCTCGAGGATGAGGACGTCGGTGGCGCCGCTGGTCCCGGCGCGCTCCTGGACGTCGGCCACCTTGGTCTTCACCGTCAGTCGATCACCGGCGACGATGGGGCGCCCGTACTCGATCGACTCCTCCCCGAGCAGGAGCGACCGGGTGCCCAGGTCGAGGGAGTGGCGGAACCGCTCGTTCTGCGAGAGCACGGCCGGGAAGGTGAGCGGCGCCACCAGCGAGGGGAAGCCGGCCGACACGGCCGCCGCCTCGTCGGTGTGCACGACGTTGGCGTCGCCGATGGCGTCGGCGAGGCGCCGGATGGCGCCCTTCTCCACCTCCACCACGGTGGCCTCGCTCTCCCGTCCGATGAGGGTCTTGTCGAGCATGCGCGCCTCGCTCAGGACCGCCCCGGAGGGAGGTCGAGCACCGTGACGAGACCTTGCAGCAGGGGGATGGCGGCGGCGGCGTGGACCACCGACCACGCCGTGGAGGCCTCGCCGGGGAATCCACCGGGCACGACGAGCCGCAGCGGCGGGTCGGCCTCGAGGAGCAGCTCGTCGCGCGGGTTCTCCGCGCCGGCCGCGAGCACCACCTCGAGCCGGATGACCTCCCGGCCCTCCTGCCAGCCGCGGGCGAGCTGCCGGATGCCGGCCACCCCGCCCTTCTGCACCAGCATCGGGCCGGCCAGGTCGCGGCTCGCCAGCACCGGCTCGGCCTCCTCCTCGAGCTCGTCGAGGTCGAGACCGCAGCCCAGCGCCGCCAGCGTCGCCGACTCGGCGAGCCCTACGTGACCGATGGCCTCCACCTCCACCGCGCGCTGGAACTCGGCAGGAGAGAGGCCGACGCCGGCCTTCCTCCAGAGCGACTCGCGGCGGGAGGAAAGGTCCACGACGCGCGTCGCGTCGAGGCGGCGCACCTCGCCGGTGCCCTGCGAGAGCAGCGCCGGCAGCCGGTCGAGCGCCAGTCCGGGGTTCACGCCCGCCGCGACCACGGCCACGTCGTTCTTCTCGCAGAGGGAGTCGAGGGCATCGGCCTCCTCCTCGTGCGCGAGCCACGGATAGGCGAGCTCCTCGCACGTGGAGACGACGCTCAGCCCGGCCCGGACCGCGAGCTCGACGGTGGGGAGCACCTCGAGGAAGCGGGACGAGGTGGCGAGGAGGAGCACGCCCCCACGGGCGGCGCGAAGCGCCCGCGACGGGTCGGCCTCGACGTCGAGACCGGTCGGGGTCCCGACGAGGGCGTCGAGCCTCTGCTTCGCGAAGGCCGGGTCGACCGCGCCGACGAGCCGCAAGTCGGCGGAGGAGAGGACCGCGCGTGCGATGGCGCGGCCGACCTCACCGAGGCCCGCCACCACGACCGGGATGCCCGTCGCCTCCTTCGTCACGTTTCCCCCCGCGCCCCGCGGAGGCGGAGTGCCGAGATTTCACGGAAATCTCGATGGTTATATGGCATCCCTCCAAAACCCTTCAACAGGATCGGTTCGCCGAGGGTGAATCCCCCACGGCACGGACCGAATCCGGGCCGCAGCCATCATGAATATACGCAATAATCATGGACGGTTACGTGATTCGCAGGCCGCCGTCATCGCGTCAGACCCTTGTGGGTCGTCGCCACCAGCCGCTCACGTCCGGTGATGTTCCTAGGGAATCAGCCGCTCGAGGAAGGTCCGGGCGGCGGGGTCGTTCCAGTCGCGCGGTCCGACCACGAAGGACACGAGCTTTCCGGAGGCGTCGATGACGTAGGTCTCCGTGAACTTGAAGGAATCCGGACACCCGCCTCGCGCGAGACAGTAGTACTCGCGCGTCACGGCCTGCTCCGGGTCGCGGACGACGTCGATGCCGCCGGGCAGCCGGCCCCCGAAGAACTGCATCACCTCCGGCCAGCCGTCGTCGACGGAGACCGCCACCATCCGGAACTTCCCGGGATGGCGCGCCGCGAGGTCGCGCCCGAGCTGGAGCATGGACGGCATCTCGTCGCGGCAGGGCGGGCACCAGGTCGCCCAGAAATTCACGAACACCACCTGGCCGCGTGTCTCGGCCAGCGTGACGGGCTTGCCGTCCACGGTCCAGCCCAGGATGGGCGGCGCGGGGGCGGGGCGCGTCACCGGGGTGACGTCGAAGGCCTTCTCGCGCGCGAGCGCGGCCTGCCGGGGGGACTCGACCCAGAGCTGCCAGCCGGTCCACCCGGCCGCGGCGGCGACGAACAGGGCGACCATGGCGACGACGACGGGCTTGCCCGTCCCGCGATGCTTGGGTCTCTCCGGCTGGGCGGCGTCCATGCGGAGCCGGTCATAACACCGACCCGTTCCTTGCCGCCACGGGTCTTTCCGGGGAGACTCCGGGCGTGCGCGGCCTCGCCGGAAGCCTGTCGTTCATGCCGCTCCCGGAGCTCGTGGAGTTCCTCGCGCGCCGCGCGGTGACCGGCTCCCTCACCTGCGAGCGCGGCGCGGTCCGCAAGACGATCTACCTGCGC
>DAIEMM010000419.1 GCA_027349605.1 Anaeromyxobacteraceae bacterium | reverse complement strand
CGGTCCACGCCCCCCGCTTCTTAGAGTTCGCCTCCGGAGCGCCGGGAGCGCTGCAGTGCACGGTCTGCCACGGGGCCGACTACGGAACCCCGATCACCTCGTCGGGCGACAGCTGCAACACCTGCCACGAGAAGGCGGGCTGGACGGGCTGGACCTCGAATTGCTCCTTCTGCCACGGCGCGGCGACTCTCCAGTCGATGGCGGGTTACGCCTTCGATGCGCACCCGGGCTGGGCCGCGCCTCCCGACGACCTGGCCGGCCGCCTGGCGGGGGCGAACGACCCGGCGCGCACCGGCGCGCACGGGGCGCACCTGGAGGGAAGGACGGCCGCGGGCATCGCCTTCGCCCTGCCCTTCTCGTGCGGCACCTGCCACGCCGTTCCGGCCAGCCTCTCCCACATCAGCGGCGCCAGTGCCCGCGCCGCGGTGATCCTGTCCGGCAACGGGCAGGCGAGCCTGCCTTCCAGCCTCGGCACGTACAATCCCGCCAGCGGCACCTGCGCGACCTACTGCCACGGCCAGGTCGCCTCGCCGGCCTGGGCGGCCACCGGCGTGGTGTGCGGCTCCTGCCACGGGCTGCCGCCCGCGACTTCCACCGGGCACCCGAGTGCTTCCGGGCTCACGTCCTGCGTGACCTGCCATGACGGGACCATGAAGGCGGACGGCACCCTCGACGTCGCCGGCGGCAAGCACCTGAACGGCAGGATCGACGCCACCGGCCATGGACCCATCCCGCTCGCGTCGCAGCACGGCCCGATGGCGCTCGACCACCTCGCCGGGGCCGCGGGGTCGCTCGACTGCCGGACCTGCCACGGTGCGAGCTACGGGACCGTCATCACCTCCACGGGCGACAGCTGCAACACCTGCCACGAGAAGGCGGGCTGGACGGGCTGGACCTCGAACTGCTCGTTCTGCCATGGCACGCGAAGCACCCAGTCGAAGGCGGGGTACAGCGTGACCGCGTTCCCCACGCTGTCGGCGCCGCCCGACGACATCCAGGGCCGCCTCGCCGGGTCGAACCTCGCCTCGCGGACCGGAGCCCACCAGGCCCATCTCACGGGCACCACCCTGAGCGGACAGAGCTACGCGAACCCCTTCCCGTGCCAAATCTGCCACGCGGTACCGGTCGACCTGTCGCACGTGGGCGGGTCGACGGCCAGGGCGACGGTCGCCATTTCGGGAGGCTCCTAATCCGCGGCAAACGGGACGTGCGCGACGGCCTGCCACGGGACGGCTCCCTCTCCCGCCTGGAGCGGCGCGATCACCCAGTGCAACGGCTGCCACGGCATCGCGCCGGACACGGGGGGCGACATCTGGGGCGCGTCCGCGCACCTGTTCCACACCACGAACGGGATCAACTACGCATGCCAGGCGTGCCACCTCGCGACGGCGGCGTGGGTGGTCCAGGGCGGCGTCCTCGTGAACGTCCTGACGGCGGACAAGACCTTCCACGTGAACGGGAGCGTCGACGTCGTGTTCCAGAGTGGCGGAACGTGGAACCCGGTCGCTGGCACGTGCACCGCCGCGTGCCACGACGGGGCCACGATGACCTGGCGCTGACCTGGGTGCCTTCACCCGGAGGTGGGGGACCGACCGGGTGACTTCCCCCACCTCCTCCCACCCGGATCCCGGAACCCCGCGATCCCTGGGGGGACCATCCTGGCACCTCCCTTGCTCCTTTCCCCCAGCGAGACGGCGGCAAGGTTCGAGGATGGCGGGTGCACGCGGCGCCTCGTCGATCCCGGTTTGGAGATGACCTGGAGGGGGATTTCCAAGCCGGGGTCGGGCGCGGCGCGTGCCGGGCCATCCTCGCCCGGACCGACGGTCTTCCGCGGTGCATCAGCAAAGAAGGCCGCCTCCCGAGGGAAGCGGCCTTCTCCATTTCCGGCGGGCGCCTGCCGCCGGGGCCCGTCTAGTTCCGCCGGCCGCCGAAGAGGTTGAGCAGCGACAGGAACAGGTTGATGAAGTCGAGATAGAGGGCCAGCGCGCCGTTCACCGGGAGCGCGGCCACCCCGGCCCCGGCCGTGGCCATGCGGCGCAGCCGCTGGGTGTCGTAGCCGGTGAGCCCGGTGAAGACCACCACCGCCGCCGCCGAGATCACCCAGGCGACCATTCCGCTCTTCGTGAAGATGTTCACGACGCTGGCGATGACGACGCCGATGAGCCCCATGAAGAGGAAGGTGGACCAGCTGGTGAGGTCCCGCTTCGTCACCGTGCCGTACACGCTCATCGCCAGGAAGGTCCCGGCGGTGACCGCGAAGGCGGAGGCCACCGAGGCGCCGGTGTAGGCGAGCAGCACCGCCGACAGCGTGGCGCCGGTGAGGGCCGAGTAGAGGATGAAGAGCGCCCCGGCCATCCCGGCCGAGAGCTTGTTCACCGCCGCAGACAGGGCGATGACCAGGCCGAACTGGGCGATGACGAGCCCCCAGAAGACCATCCGGTTGCCGAAGATCATCTGCAGCGCCGCGGGGGTGGTCGCCACGTAGAAGGCGACGCCCGACGTGACGAGCAGCCCGAGCGTCATCCAGCGGTAGACGGCTGCCATGAAGCGGCGCTCGACGTCTGCTGCACCGCGAACCAGGACCTGCGAATTCTCGAATGCGTTTGCCATGCGGAGATTCTAACCACGCCCGGGCCGTTGGCCAGCGCCGTGCGGCCCGGGCCGGTGCGGCCCTACGCCCCCGGAATCCCTAGACCTTCCAGGGCCGGCAGGACCTCCTCCGGGGAGGCGGCCCACGCCCGGGGCCGGACGCGGGCGAGCGCCTCCCGGCTGAAGGGGCCCCAGAGGGTGGCCACCGTGCCCACCCCGGCGGCGTTTCCGGCCACGACGTCGTGGGGGGAATCGCCCACGAAAGCGGCCTCCTCGGGCCGGGCGCCGAGCCGCCCGAGCGCGTGGAGCACCGGTTCCGGGTCGGGCTTGTGGCGCTCCGTGGACTCGAGGCCCACCAGGAAGGCGAAGTGACGGGAGAGCCCGACGAAGTCGAGGGAGCGTCGCGCCGACGGCTCGAGCTTGGACGTCACCACCGCCATGCGCACGCCCCGGGACGTGAGCGCGTCGAGCAGGGCCGGGACGCCCGGGAAGGCGCGCACCATGGCGTCGTGGTGCGCCCACTGGTGCTCCTTGTAGCGCTCCTTCACCCGCGCCACGTCGGCCTCGTCGCCGGCCCAGCGCCGGATCATGGTGTCGAGCGGGGTGCCGATGAGGGACACCCACTCCGCCACCGGCGGCGCGTCGGGGTGCCCCTCGAAGGCGTGGCGCATCGACGCCACGATGAGCGGGACGGAGTCGATGAGCGTCCCGTCGAGGTCGAAGAGGACCACGGGGGGGAGCATCGAGCCGTTTCCCGGAGCGCCTACAGCATCCCCGGCTTCCCCGCCTTGAAGCGGTTGTACTCGGTGGTGAGGATGTCCACGTGCTCCCTCTCCTCGGCGGCCAGCTCCCTGTAGAGCTGCTGCTCCATCGAGCCCGGCGCGCAGGAGGCACCCTTCTCCGAGAAGTACTTCACCGCCCGCTGCTCGAACGCGATGGCGATGCGGAAGAGGTTGGCCGGGTCCTGCGGGTCGTTGGGGATGCCCGCGTAGACGGCGGCGCGCTCGGTCTTGAAGCCCTCGGAGGCCTCGGCCACGTCCACGTGGTACCGGCTGGACAGGGTGGCCATGTGCTCGTGCTCCATCTCGGCGAACTTGCCGAAGAGCTTCTGCAGCTCCGGGTCCTTCGCCTCGGCGGCAGCCCGCTTGTAGAAGGCCATGCCGCCCAGCTCGATCTCGAAGGCGGTGCGCACCGCGTCGAGGGCCTTGGCGTCGCCGATGGAGCGATCGCCCAGCGGCGCCAGCTTGCCCCCGCAGGCCGGGCACTGGCCGTACGGGAAGGCGAAGCCCTCGCTCACCTTGGCGCAGGACTCACAGCGCCACTGCAGCTTGGAGTTGGCGCAGCAGATGTACTCCTCGTCGCCCTCGATGGGCTGGTGGCACTTCGGGCAGGTCTTTCCGGCAGAGTCCACGCTCGCGGCTCCCTTCGCGCTGGCGGCGGCGCCCGGGGCGACCGGCGTCATGGGGACGAACCCGTCGAGGTCGGCCTCGGTGACGGGCCACTTGGACTTCCCGCCGGCGAGCCAGGTGGCGATGCCCTTGGCGGCGCGGCGGCCGGCGCCCATGGCCAGGATGACCGTGGCGCCGCCGGTGACGATGTCGCCGCCGGCGAAGACGCCGGGGAGCGTCGTGGCCTGGGCCTTGTCGTCGGCCACCACGTTGCCCCACTTGTTCAGGCCGAGGCCCGGGGTGGCCTGGGTGATGATGGGGTTCGCCTTGGTGCCGAGCGCGTAGATGACCGTGTCGCAGGCCAGGTCCTTGAACCGGCCGGTGGGAACGGGCTTGCGGCGCCCCTTCTCGTCGGGATCGCCGAGCTCCATCTCCTCGACCTTCATGCCGCGGACGTTGCCCTCGGCGTCGGTGTAGATCTCCACCGGCGCGTGGAGGAAGAAGAAGTCGATCCCCTCCTCCTTGGCGTGGCGCAGCTCCTCGATGCGGGCCGGGGCCTCGGCCTCGGTGCGGCGGTAGACGCAGCGGACGGTGGCCGCGCCGATGCGCTTCGAGACGCGCAGGCAGTCCATGGCGGTGTTGCCGGCGCCGATGACCACCACGCTCTGCCCGACGTTCACCGGGGTGTCGAGGTAGGGGAACTTGTCGCCGCCCATCAGGTTCACGCGGGTGAGGAACTCGTTGGCCGAGTAGACCTGGCCGGCGAACTCGCCCGGGATCCCGAGGAACGTGGGCGCGCCCGCGCCGACGCCGAGGAACACCGAGTCGTAGCCCTTCTCCTGCATGAGCTGCTGGACGGTGAAGGTCTTGCCCACCACCTTGTTGGTCTCGAGCTTCACGCCCATGTCCTTCAGGCGGTTCACCTCGCGGTCGATGATGTCGCGGGGAAGGCGGAAGGAGGGGATGCCGTAGCGGAGCACCCCGCCGACGACGTGCAGGGCCTCGTAGACGGTCACGTCGGCGCCGTAGCGGACCAGGTCGGCGGCGGCGGCCAGGCCGGCCGGGCCGGAGCCCACCACGGCGACGCGGCCGAGCTTCTTCGCGAAGACCGGCGGGACGGCCGGAGGCGGCTTGGCGTTGTCCCCGACGAAGCGCTCGAGGCGGCCGATCCCCACCGACTCGACCTTCTTGTTGATGATGCACTGGGCCTCGCACTGCGACTCCTGCGGGCAGACGCGGCCGCACACCGACGGGAACATGTTGGCGTCGTAGATGGCGGCGAGCGCGCCGTCGAGGTCGCGCACGAGCAGGTGGCGGATGAAGCGCGGGATGTCGATCTGCACCGGGCAGCCGGCGATGCAGGTGGGCTTCGCGCACTGGATGCAGCGCTCGGCCTCGCGGAGGGCGTCCTGGAGCGAGAAGCCCAGGTTCACTTCCTTGAAGTTGCGGGCGCGCTCCTGCGCGTCGCGCTCCGGCATGTGGACCTGCTTCGGCTCGAGCTCCTTGATCTTCTTGTAGTTGCGCTTCTCCTCGTCGAAGAGCTGCTTCTCGAGGTTGCAGACGTGGGCGTAGTCGACGTTGGCCTGCTCCTCCTGCCCCTTGAAGCGCTTCTGCCGCGCCATCAGCTCCTTGAAGTCCACCTTGTGGCCGTCGAAGTCGGGGCCCTCGACGCAGGCGAACTTCACCTGGCCGTCGACGGTGACGCGGCAGGAGCCGCACATGCCGGTGCCGTCCACCATGATGGCGTTCAGCGACACCATGGTCTTCACGGCGAACGGACGGGAGGTCTCGACGCAGCCGTACATCATGGGGAGCGGCCCGATGGCCACCACCATGTCCGGCTTCTCCTTCTCGAGGATCTCCTTCAGCGCCACCGTGACGAACCCGGGCTTGCCGTAGCTGCCGTCGTCGGTGCAGACGATGAGGTCGTCGGAGTACTTCTTGAACTTGTCCTCCCAGAAGACCAGGTCCTTGTTGCGAAAACCGATGATGCTGGTGGTGCGGCAGCCGGCCTCCTTGAAGGCACGCAGCTGGGGGTAGACCGGGGCCACGCCCAGGCCGCCGCCGACGAAGACGACGTGCTTGCCCGCCTCGATGTGCTGGGGCATGCCCAGCGGTCCCACGAAGTCGAGGAAGGTGTCCCCCTCGGCGTAGTTCTCCATCATCTCCTTCGTGGTCTTGCCCAGCGCCTGGATCACCATGGTGATCGTCCCGGCCTCGCGGTCGTAGTCGGCGACGGTGAGCGGGATGCGCTCGGCGCCCTCGTGCAGGCGCAGCATCACGAAGTGGCCGGCCTGGGCCGATCGGGCGACGTCGGGGGCCTCGACCTCCCAGAGGAAGGTCGTGGGAGAGAAGGCCTGGTGGCGGACGATCTTGTACATGGGCTTCGGAACCTCGTGCAGCGCTGGAGGGGCACCGGGAGGGCTTTCCGGCGGGACGACGTTGGTACCAGCGACGTCTGTACCCGTCAAGGACAACGCGCGAGGGCGGCGATTCCAAAAAGTGCGTGAACGGCGGGGGGTTGCGCCGAGCCGGGCTCTTCCGGGGAAGCCCCCTTGCGCGGACCGCGCACTGGGCGCAGGAACAGGGGGATGGCGAGCGAGCGAGCGGCCGGCCACCTTGCGCCCGGGTTCCTGGTCGCGGCCCCCGGGCTGCGCGACCCGAACTTCGCGGGATCGCTCGTGCTCATGACCGGCCACCGGAGGGCTGGGGCCATGGGATTCGTGGTGAACCGGCCCGCTCCCATCTCGGCCGCGGACATGCTCGCATCGGTGGACGACCGGCTGGGCGGCCTGGCCCGCGCTTCCGAGCACGGCCAGCGGCCGGTGCTGGTGGGTGGGCCGGTGGCGCCGGAGCAGGTCTGGGTGCTCTACCGGCGCGGCGGTGGTCCCGACGACGAGGACGCAATCCGCGTCGGACGGAACCTCGCGGTGGGGAGCTCCCGGCCGGTGCTGGAGTCGATCCTGAGCCACGACGGGCCGGGGCCGGTGCAGCTCTTCGTGGGCTACGCCGGCTGGGCGCCCATGCAGCTCGAGGCGGAGATCTCGCAGGGTTCCTGGGTTCCCCTCGGGTTCGACGAGGATCTCGTGACCACGGTCCCGGTACCCGATCGGTGGTCGGAGGCGGTGCGCCGCCTGGGTCTCGACCCGAATGGATTCATCGTCGGCGGCGGCGGGGCGATGGCCTGACGGTTAGACTACGGGTCCGCACTCCAGCGAAAGGAAACCATCGACATGGCCACCGTCACCCTGAAGGGCACCCCCATCCACACGAACGGCGAGCTGCCCCAGAAGGGCACGCAGGCTCCCGACTTCAAGCTCACCGGCGTCGACCTGAAGGACGTGGGCCTGGCCGAGTGGAAGGGCAAGAAGAAGATCCTGAACATCGTCCCCAGCCTCGACACCGCGGTCTGCGCCACCTCGACCCGCAAGTTCAACGAGAGCGGGGGAAAGCTGCCCAACACGGTGGTCCTCGTCATCTCGGCCGACCTGCCCTTCGCGATGAAGCGCTTCTGCACCACCGAGGGGCTCCAGAACGTGGTCAGCCTCTCCATGATCCGCGGCAAGTCGTTCGCCAAGACCTACGGAGTCCTCCTCGAGGACGGTCCGATGGCCGGGGTCACCGCCCGCGCCGTGGTCGTGCTCGACGAGAACGACAAGATCGTCCACACCGAGCTCGTCCCCGAGATCGGCCAGGAGCCGAACTACGACGCCGCGCTCGCCGCCGCGAAGTAGCGACGCCGGATCCGTTCGACCGATGGCGCGCTTCCGCTGGGGGCTCTTCCAGGTGGTGCGCGCCGCGGTGCTGGTGGCCTCCGACCGGGCGCTCCTGCGGTCGGCCCTGCTCCCCACCGGGCTCACCTTCGTCGGCTCGGCGGCTCTCGCCGCGCTGTACGCGCAATCCTCCGCGGAGGGCAGGTTCCTCGAGGTGGGCTTCGCGACCTTCGTGGCCCTCTCCTCCATGCCGCCCACCCTCCTCTGGCCGCTCTGGACGCGGCTCGCCGTGGAGGCCCGGCGCGCGCTGGGCGCCCCCCTCGGCGAGGAGGAGCGCCCCGGGGAGAGCTACGGGCGGCTCCTCCTGCGGGAATCGGCGAAGGCCCTCCGCCAGGGCGCGGTGGTGGCCATCGGGCTCGCCCCGGTCTTCTTCCTGGTCAAGCTCCTTCCCGGGGTCGGCCACGGGATCACCCTGTCGCTCGGGGTCGCCTGGGCCTGGTACTGGGTGGTCCTCGACGCGCTGGAGATCCCGGTGGAGATGCAACCCGGGCGGCTGGGCCCCGGGGAGCCCACCTGGTTCGAGCGGGGGCTCGGGGCGCTGGGCGCGCGTTCGAGGTGGCTCCGCGTCCTCACGCCCGCGGGCCGGTTCGTGGGCTGGCTCTCCCGCCCCTGGCGACACCAGGCGGCGTTCACGGAACGTCAATCCTGGGAGTCTGCCGGCTTCGGCCTGGCGTCGGTGGCCGTGCTGGCCGTCCCGGTGCTGGGGGTCTTCTTCCGGGCCGTGGCCATCACGGCCGCGACCGCACTGGTGGTGCGGGACGAGCCCGCCTCGCCGCCCGCGGTACGCGAACTGGCGTCCGGGCCGGATCCTGTCTAGGCTCGTGCTCTCCCTCTCGGGAAAGGAAAGCCCATGGCCACCGTCCGCCGCTCGCTCCTCGCCGCTCTCGCCGCCCTCGCCGTCGTCGCCGTCCCCGCGTCCACCCACGCCGCCGACACCTACCTCGCCCTGAAGGGCGGCGTCTGGGTGCCGACGGCCACCGACGGGTACGCGGCCGTCGCCGACGTGGCCAGCGGGAAGTTCCCGGCCTCGGGCGACGTCGAGCTCGCCTACGGCGCCACCATGGGGATCATCGGGGCGCAGATCGCCGGCGGGTACATGTGGTCGTCCACCACGGCCGTCGACGGGACCACCGTGAAGGCCAACGCCGTCCCGCTCTACGTGCTCGGCCAGCTGCGCCTTCCCATCTTCTTCATCCAGCCCTACCTGGAGCTCGGCATCGGCGGCCTCGCGAACTTCGCCAACGTCAGCAACGTCGGCGAGAGCCTCTC
>DAIEMM010000392.1 GCA_027349605.1 Anaeromyxobacteraceae bacterium | reverse complement strand
GGAGGGCTGGGCCACGCCGGTCGGCACGTTCAAGGTGATCCAGAAGCAGGTGGCCCCCGCCTGGTACCCACCCGCGTCGATCCGCCGGGAGGAGCCCGACCTGCCGGCCGTGGTTCCGCCCGGCCCGGAGAATCCACTGGGGAGCCACGCGCTGCGGCTGTCGAAGGGGTCGATCCTGATCCACGGCACCGACACGCCCTTCGCGGTGGGGCGGCGGGCGAGCCACGGCTGCCTGCGCCTCTACCCCGAGGACATCCCGGTCCTCTTCGGCCAGGTGCCCGTCGGGGCGGAGGTGCGCATCGTCCGCGAGCCGGTGAAGGTGGGAGTTCGGGCCGGGCGCGTCTACGTGGAGGTCCATCCCGACGAGGACGCGCGCGTCGACCTCGCCGCGGAGGCGAGGCGGCTGCTCGGGAAGCGGGGCCTGCTCGGAGCGGTGGACCCCGCGAAGCTCGACGAGGCCTTGAAGGACCTGCGCGGTCTCCCCGTGGACGTCACCGCGGCCCCGGGCCCGGGCGCACTGGCGCTCTGAAGCACGAAGGGGGCACGGCAGCGCGCCGCGCCCCCCCATTGCGCGAAGCCGGGTGCTGCTACTTCGCGCCCTTCATCTGACGCAGCTCGAAGGCCTTCGCCGCCTTCGCCGCGGCCGTCTCGGCCCGCGTCGCCGCGGCCTCCGCGTCCGCTGCGGACTTCTGGGCCGCTGCGTTGTAGTTGGCGATCTCCTTGCGGAGCGCCTGGACCTCGGCGGACTGCGCGTCGGACTTCTTGCTCAGGTCGGCGAGCTTGGCTTGCATCGCCGCGTCCTGCTGCTCGAGTGCCGTCACCTTGCCGTTGAGAGGAGCCATCTCCTCCTTCACAGACGAGGTGGTGGCGCAGCCCGCGGCGAGAACCGCGAAGAGGGCCAGTGCCAGGATACGGGTCATCGTTCTCCTCCTTCTGGGTGATCTCGTACGTGCGTCCCGGCAGCAGGTTCCCCTTTCCCCGGACGGCGCGCAAGAACCCTCTCGGCATCCCACCATCGGCATCCTCCCCCCGGCCGGGCCCGCTAGACTGTCCCGCGTGAAAGGGCCGCCATGGCGCACCGGGATTGTCGCCGCGGCAATCCTCGCGGCCGGGCCGGCCCACGGGCAGGGGTTCTTCGGTCCCGAGGGATCGGCGTCCTACCAGCCCGAGGTCGATGACTACTTCCGGCTGGCCGAAGGCGTGCGGATCCAGGCGCAGGTCCAGCCCACCTTCGTACCGGCCCAGCAGGTGAGCCGGCTCTCCTTCGGCCTCTACGGGTCGTGGTACGTCGCCGCCTTCCCGCGGGAGCTCCTCAGCCCGGACGAGGCCAAGAACCACGCCGTCGACATGCGGGTGGGCGTCCTCTACGACGCCACGCTCGGTGCGGGTACCGGCAGTCCGGGGAATCTCTGGACCCTGCAGGCCGAGATCACGCCCCGGTACAACCTGCCCGCCGCGATCCTGGTGTCGCTGCGCTCCCCATCACGCCGTTCGTGAACGTCGAGCTCTTCTGGCAGCAGCCGCCTGCGACGTGGACCCAGTTCCGCATCCAGGGAGGCGTGCAGCTCGGGTTCGAGTGGTTCGCGCGCGGGCAGGCCATCGAGCTGAACTACGCCGCCATCACCACCCTGCAACCCAGCCGTGGCTGGGCGCCGCAGGTGGGGCTCGTCCTCGCGTCCTACTTCTGAGCTCCCGGATCTCCCAGATGGAGCCCAACCAAATTTTCCCAGGACACCCGGAGGCCGAGCGACCTAAGTTCCGCAAGACCGGGGGAGCCCCACCATGAATCGTCCGACGATGCTCCGTGCCTTCGTGAGCGCGCGCTCCCTCCGCGCACTCCTCCTCGTCGCCGGCCTCTCCAGCGGGGGCATCGCCGCCGCGCAGGCCGACCCGCTTCCGTCCTGGAACGAGGGGGCGGCGAGGAAGGCCATCGTCTCCTTCGTGAGGGAGGCCACCGACCCGGGAAGCCCCCGGTTCGTCCCGGCGGGGGAGCGCGTCGCCACCTTCGACCAGGACGGCACACTCTGGGTCGAGCAGCCCGTCTACGCACAGCTGGTCTACTGCCTGGATCGCGTGCCGGCGCTCGTGAAGGCGAAGCCGGAGCTCGCCGGGGTCGAGCCCTTCAGGACCGTCCTCGCGGGGGACCGGGCCGCGATCGCGAAGCTCACGGCGAAGGACCTCGAGAGGATCGCGGTCGCCACGCTCACCGGGATGTCGGTGGAGGACTTCCAGTCCGACGTGAGGCGGTGGCTCCAGGCGGCCCGCGACCCTCGCTGGAGGCGCCCGTACACCGACCTCACCTACCAGCCCATGCAGGAGCTGCTTCGCTACCTGCGGGCGAACGGCTTCAAGACCTTCATCGTCACCGGGGGCGGCCAGGACTTCGTGCGCGCCTACGCGGACGAGGTCTACGGCATCCCGCCCGAGCAGGTGGTCGGGACCGCCCTGGAGACGACCTACGGCTACGGGAAGGACGGCAAGCCCTTCCTGGCCAAGGAGCCGAAGCTGCTGCTCGACGACAACGACGCGGGCAAGCCGGAGGGCATCCACCTCATGATCGGGCGCCGCCCCCGCGCCGCCTTCGGCAACTCCGCCGGCGACCGCCAGATGCTCGAGTACACGAAGGCCGGCGACGGGGCGCGTCTCGCCGTGATCGTGCTGCACGACGACGCGAGGCGCGAGTACGCCTACGGCCCGGCCCTGGGCCTGCCCGGGACCAAGGTGGGCGCCTTCCCGCAGGAGCTGTACGAGCAGGCGGTGAAGCAGGGCTGGGTCGTCGTCCGCATGAAGGAAGACTGGAAGCGGATCTTCGCCTTCGAGCCCGCACCCGGGGAGCCGGCGGGAAGATCTGGCGAGTGAGGTGGCCCCGGGAGGCGCTAGGATGGCGGGATCGCCAGCGTGACGAACGATCCCGCCGTCCCCGCCCCGGAACGAAAGCCCTCCGGCTTCTCGAACCTCGTCCTGCACCTCCACCCGAGGCTCGTCCCGGCCGCTGCGCTTCCCCTCCCGCTGACCTTCGGCCTGGGCGGCGCGGCGGCGGTCCTCTTCCTGCTCCTCGCCGTCACCGGGGCGCTCCTGCTCGTGGTCTACGAGCCGTCGCCCGAGCGGGCCTACGGCACGGTGGTGCGCCTCGTGGACGAGGTCCCGTTCGGCGCCCTGGTCCGGAACGCCCATCACTGGGCGGCGAACGGGCTGGTCCTGGTCACGGCCCTCCACCTGCTCCGCGTCTTCTACCGGGGAGGCCACCTGCCGCCGCGCCGGGGCAACTGGTTCGCCGGGGTGGCGCTCCTGTTCCTCGTCGTCGGGTGCGCCTTCACCGGCTACCTGCTCCCCTGGGACCAGCTCGCCTTCTGGGCCGTCACCATCAGCACCGGCATGCTCGAGTACGTCCCCGTCCTGGGGAGCACCCTGCTGCGCGCGGCCCGCGGCGGCGCCGACGTGGGTCCTTCCACGCTGGCCCGCTTCTTCGTGCTCCACGTCGCCATCCTGCCCATCGCGCTCCTCGTGCTGCTCGCCTTCCACTTCTGGCTGGTGCGGAAGGTGGGGGGCGTGATCCTGCCCGCCGGCGCGGGCGACCGGGCGGCGCCGCGGGGAGAGCTCGTCCCCACCTCGCCGAACCTCACCCGGCGCGAGGGGGCGGCTGCACTGGTGGTGACGGCAGCGGTGATGCTCGCGGCCGCCCTCCGGGACGCGCCCCTCCTCGCCCAGGCCAACCCGGGGATGAGCCCCAACCCGGCCAAGGCTCCCTGGTACTTCATGGGCGTGCAGGAGTTGCTGGTCCACCTGCATCCGGTCCTCGGCGCGGTGGGGGTTCCCCTGCTCGGCATCGGGCTGCTCCTGGCCTTGCCGGCGATCGGCGGGCCGGAGCGTCCCAGCGGCCGCTGGTTCGGATCGCCGCGCGGCGCCCGGCACGCGGTCCTCGCCGCCGCCGTCGCCGCCGTCGCGACGGCCGCGGCGGTGGTGGCGAACGAGCCGCTTCGCCGGGGCAAGCCCTGGCTCGGCTCGCTGCCCCCGGGGGTGCGCAGCGGGCTCCTTCCGCTCGTGCTGGCCTCGCTCGTCCTGCTCAGCGTGGCCTGGCTCTCGCGCCGCCGCGGGGCCACGCGCCAGGAGGCGGTGCAGTCGGCCTTCACCTTCGCGCTCGCCTCCTTCGCCGTGCTCACGGTGGTGGGGGTCCTCTTTCGCGGGCCGGGCATGGCCCTGGGGATGCCCTGACCACGCCCCCCGCCATCGAGCCCGCCGCGCCGGCGCGGCGCGACTTCCTGGGGAGGCTCGGCAAGGGGCTCGGGGTCCTGGCGGCGGTCGAGCTGCTCGCGGTGGTGGTCGCCTACCTGGCCCCGGGCCGGAGCGGAGCCGGGCGGGGCGCGGGGCTCGTCACGGCGGGGCCGGTGGGGGAGTTCACCCCGGCCTCGG
>DAIEMM010000353.1 GCA_027349605.1 Anaeromyxobacteraceae bacterium | reverse complement strand
ATCTCGCTCAGCCGGTCGGCGCCGCTGGGCCAGGTCACGACCTCCGCGCGGTCCCCGAACGCCACCGGCCGGTCCACCACGACCACCTGGCGCGCCAGCACCCATGTGAGGCCTCGTGCCTGGAGCGCGTCCACCCCGACCCCGAGCAGGTCGGCGTGGCGCCCCGCCGCCTCCTGGAGCCAGCCGGAGAGGGCCGGTCCGGAGAGCAACCCGAACGCGTCCACCGCGTAGCTGTGCGCCTCGAAGGGCTCGGTGAGCCGGGGTACCCCCACGGGGCGAATGAACCACGGGCCCCTCCCCGTGTCGACCTCTCCGGTGAACGGGCGCACTTCCCCGGTATATCGTAGAGTGGGACTGCCATGGACCGCGTACCTCCTGCCTACGCACATCTCGCCGCGAGCTGGAATCCCGGGACGCCCCCCGGCCGGACCCTCGCCGAGGACACCCGTGCCGCGCTGCTCGCCGCGCGGCCGGGCGATCTCGCCGGCGTCTCCGGGCTCGTGAGCCGCCTCGACGCGTGTCTCGCCTCACCGGCGACCCGCGAGCCCGCCCGGCGCGCCCTCTTCGCCCTCCTCGACGCCGCGCGGCGCCGCGCCTTCACCGAGGCGATGGGCCCGGCCGAGGTCGATCCCTGGACCGCCCTGCTCGTGCCGGTGATCGAGCGCGCCGACCACACCTTCGGTGACATGCTCCGGTCCCGCGAGGAGACCGATCCCCGAGTGGTGGCCATGCGGGTCCCCGGCGCGGACGGCGCCGAGCTCACCGTGGCCGACCTGGCGCGACGGACGCGCTCCATCGCCCGGGGCCTCCTCGCGCTCGCGCCGGAGGAGAGCGATCCCAAGGTCGCCATCCTCTCCGAGAACTCGCTCGAGACCGCGCTCACCGACATCGCCTGTCTCTCGAACGGCATCGTCGACTTCCCCCTGCCGGCGAACTCCACGCCCGAGCAGGTGGCCTACATGCTGCGCCATTCCGGGGCGCGCATCCTCGTGGTCTCCGACGAGGAGCAGGTCGACAAGGTGCTCCCGTCGCTTCCGGGCCTCCCCGACCTGAAGGAGGTCGTGGTGGTCTCCCGTGCGGCCGCCGACCGGCACGGCCTCCTCTCCCTCGACCAGGCCGTCGCCCAGGGAGCGGGCGCCTTCGACGACGCGGAGCGCGCCGCACGGGCCGCGAGGGTGCGGAGCCGGGACGTGGCGACCGTGATGTACACCTCCGGTACGACCGGGCGCCCCAAGGGGATCGTCTTCGACCACCTGAACCTGGTCTCGAAGCGGCTCTGCCGCGGCTTCGCGCTGCCGCACGTGAACGAGCGCGACGTCTTCCTGGCCTACCTGCCGCTCTACCACACGTTCGGCCGCTTCCTCGAGATGACCGGCTCCCTGTGGTGGGGAGCGACCTACGTCTTCGCCCGATCGACCGGCCACGCCTCGCTGGTCGAGGACTTCAAGACCGTCCAGCCGACGATCTTCATCTCGGTCCCCAAGAAGTGGATGGAGCTCCAGGAGACCGCGCAGCGCCAGGCTCCGCCCGACGACCCCGAGGCCGCCGCCGGGCAGCTCCGCGCCCTCACCGGCGGCCGGCTGGCCTACGGCCTCTCGGCGGCCGGGTACCTCGACCCCCTCGTCTTCCGCACCTTCCACCGGGCCGGCGTGGAGCTCTGCTCCGGCTACGGGATGACCGAGGCGACCGGCGGCATCACCATGACCCCGCCCGGCGAGTACGTCGACGGGTCGATCGGCAAGCCGCTGCCGGGCATCACCTGCGTCCGCGCCGAGGACGGCGAGCTTCTGATCCGCGGCCCGTACGTGAGCCCGGGCTACCTCCATCCCGAGGGAGACGAGGGCGAGGCCCACGACGCCGAGGGCTGGTTCCACACCGGCGATCTCGTCTCCATCGACGCCGAGGGGCACTTCCGCATCACCGGGAGGAAGAAGGAGATCTACAAGAACCGGGCCGGCCAGACCATCGCGCCGCAGCGCGTGGAGAACCTCTTCCGCGACTTCGACGACCTGGCCCAGGCCTTCCTGGTCGGGGATCACCGGGAGTACAACACGCTGCTGGTCTGGCCCAACTTCGAGGGCCGGCCCGAGCTGCGGCAGCGCTCCGCCGGGGAGCTGCAGCACCTGGTCTCCTCCCTGGTCGCGTCCGCCAACCGGTTCCTGGCGCCCTTCGAGCGGGTGGTCGCCTTCCGCGTCCTCGACCGCGCGCTCGACGTGGAGCACGGCGAGCTCACGCACAAGCTGACCTACAAGCGGGACGTGGTCGAGAAGAACTGGAAGCCGCTCATCGAGGGGATGTACCAGCACCGGGCGCTCACCCTCTCGGTCGACGGCACCGGCCTGCGCATCCCGAACTGGGTGCTGCGCGAGCTGGGCGTGCTCGTCGAGGACGTGGTGATGCGGGGGGGAGAGCTGAGGGCCGGTCCCACCGTCCTGCGCGTCTGCGCCGATCCGCGGGCGCCCGGCTCGCTGCGGGTGGGCGATCTCGCCTACCACCCGGAGGGCGGGGTGCTCGACCTGGGCGCCGTCCTGGCACACCCCACCCTGTGGCTGGGAAACGAGGGGCTCCGGCGCTTCCTGGGAGAGGAGGCCTTCCGGTCGCTGGCCGTCCGCCGTCCCAAGGGATCGGGCGAGGTCCGGCTCGACGCCCGCATCTGGGAGTCGCCCGACCCGGAGCGCATCCCGGCGCTGCTCGAGGAGGTGGGTCGCGACGAGCCCGGCGTGGAGGCGGTGCACGCCGCCGGCGAGTTGCTCCGGGCCGAGCGCCCGGAGGCCCGCCGCGCCCTCTCCCTCCTGGAGCGGGTCCTCGCCTCCGGCCGGCGCGAGCTCGTCCCCCTGTCCCGCGGCCTGCTGCGCCGCTGCGCCGACTCCCCCGAGGAGGAGGTCCGGCGGCGCGCCTTCCGCAGCCTGCTGCCGTCCGAGGAGCCCTCGCGGACCGTCGACACCCTGCGCGTCTTCCTCGACCGGCTGGGGCCGCAGGCGCTCCGGGAGGAGGACCTCGTCACCTTCGGTGAAAAGGGCCTCTCCGAGGCCCAGGTCGAGGAGCTGCTCGCCGCCCTCCAGTCCCCGCGCGCGCTCGACCCGGATCAGGATGCCTCGGAGCGGCGGCTGCTGGCGGGCGCGATGCGCCTCGCCGTCGCCTACTCCATCTCCCATCCGCCCTGGTACGGGCGGGGGCGCATCCCCCTGGCCCGGCTCACCTTCCACCCGGACCCGCTGCTCTCCGCCCGGGCGGGCGAGGAGTACGACCGGAACCGGCGCGGCTTCCAGCACTGGCTGGGGCCCAACCTCCGTCTCGCCTTCGACCCGTCGACCGGCCAGGAGTACACCTGGCGCGACGTGGTGCGCTTCGAGGGGTCCATGCCGCCGCGCACCGTCGACCTGCTCCTGCGCGCGGTCTCCGAGTCCACCTTCGTGCGCAGCTCGGTCTTCGTGCTGGGCAAGGGCGCCCTGATCTCGCTCGCCGACATCCCGCCCGGCGGGGCGACCGTGACCCTGCTGGGGCGGCGGCTCGGGAAGTCGGTCTACCGGTTCTCCCTCACCACCCGGGGAAGGGAGACCTTCGACTTCGCGGTGAACCACGCCGAGACCATGCCCCCCGCCGAGCTGCGCGACGAGGTCCTCTGGCTGCTCTCGTCCGGGGCGCCGCCTCCGCTCGTCGAGGCCTTCGGCAGCTACCACCCGGACTGGGGCATCTACACGGAGGAGTTCATCCCGGGCGAGAACGTCGAGCAGCAGCTGGCCCGTTTCGTGATGAAGGGCGAGGCGCGGCGGCTCATGAACCAGTGGCCCTTCGTGTGCTGGACCGCGCTGGCCGCCCACGTCGGCTTCTGGGACCGCACCGGGCGCCGCGTGGCGCTGCGCGACCCCTCCCCGGCGGCGTTCA
>DAIEMM010000328.1 GCA_027349605.1 Anaeromyxobacteraceae bacterium | reverse complement strand
CGGCCGCGGTGATCGCGGCCGACGAGGGGCTCGATATTTACTGCGAGTACGGAGATGCGGCCACGTTCGCCAATCTGGCGGGCCTGCTCGCCAGGGACCTGCGAGCAACACCCGACTCCTTCCGGTTCCACCGGCTGGCGTTCCTGCCGCGCACTTCGGGGGGCAAGGTCGACTACCAGGTGCTTCGCCGTGAGTGACTCCCCTCAGACTCCGGAAGAAGGAATACTCGCGCGAATCTGGGGGGAGGTTCTGGGTCATGGAGGGGCTCGCGTCGCCAGCGACTTCTTCGCGCTCGGCGGCACGTCGGTCTCGGCGGCGCAGATGTTCGCGCGCGTCCTTGCGGAAACTGGCGTCGCGCTGACGTACCAGGACCTATTCGAAGGTCCTCGCCTCGGCGATCTCGCCGCAAAGATTGCGGCACGACGTTCGCCGTCCGAGGTCATCACGTATCCTCCCATTGGCCGCGCCTCCCCGGCCGACGCGTACCCGCTCACGAGCGCCCAGCGACGGATGTGGTTCCTGGAGCAACTCCACCCGGACCGACCCACCTACCGGATGGTCTCCGCCATCCACTTCCGGGGAGCTCTCCGGGTCGAGGCGCTCGGACTGGCCCTTGGCGACCTGGTGGCCAGGCACGGGGCGCTCCGGACCACCTTCCATGAGCGCGACGGCGTCCCGATGCAATGCCCGCAACCACCGGGAGCCGTGCCCCTCCCCGTGGTCGACTTGCCTGGTGTTGCGCCGGGGTCGCGCGAGAGCGTGACGCAGCGCATGGCCTGGGAGGAGGCCCGGCTTCCCCTCGACCTTCGGACCGGACCCGTGGTGCGCGCAAGCCTGCTCCGGTTTGCGGAGGACGATCACGTTCTGCTTCTCCTGGTCCACCACCTGGTCTTCGACGCCAGGTCGCGTGTCATCGCGCTCCATGACCTTGGGCAGTTTTACAGGGCCGCCGCGATGGGCGCTCCGCCGGAGTTGGGGCCGGTCGCCGTCGACTACGTCGACTTCGCGACGTGGCAGGCTTCGGCAAGGCAGGAGGAACGACAGGATCGGGATCTCGCCTACTGGCTTGCGCAACTCGGCCCCGAGCCCCCGGTACTGGAAGTCCTGCCCGACCACCCCCGGCCGGTAGCGCCCGACTTCGAGAGTGCGCGGGTGCCCGTGACCCTCGCGACCGGTATGCACCAGCGGCTGCGCGATACCGCGGCGCGCGAGGGCGTCACGGTCGCCTCGATCCTGCTCTCTGCATTCACCGTGCTCCTCTACCGCCACACGGCGAGCGAGTCGATGGTGGTGGGCCTGCTCGTCGCTGGGCGCCGTCGGGCGGAGTCCCGGGACCTCGTCGGGCTGTTCGTGAACGAACTGGCTCTCCGGCTGGATGTCTCGCCAGAAGACACCTTCCGCACCCTCCTCCCGCGCATCGCCCGCACGATCCGCGCAGGACTCGATCACCAGGACGAGCCGCTGGACGAACTCCTCCGCGCCGTTCGCACGGCACGGCAGATGGGGAGTTCGCCGCTCTTTCACGTCGCCTTCAACTACAAGCCGCCCAGGGACCGGAGCCTGGTCTTCGGCGACGGGGTAACCGCCACCGAGGTGCCGTTGGACAGGGGTGCCAGCCCCTTCGACCTCACCTTCGAGGCTGACGTCGCCGGCGATGACCTCTCCTGCCACCTGGACTACGCTCGCGAGCTCTTCGAGCCCGAACGCATGCGGAGGATGGGAGGCCACTTCAGGACCCTGCTCGACGGGCTGATGGAGGAACCGGACCGCCCGATCGACGATCTGCGCTTGCTGGGGAGCGACGAATGGTCGGAATTGCTCGGATGGAACGACACACGACGTGACTACCCCCGGGAGAGGCTGATCCACGAGCTCGTGGAGGACCAGGTGGACCGTGCGCCGGACGCGGTGGCGGTGGCGTTCGGCCGAGACCGGCTTTCCTACGGTGAACTGGACCGCCGGGCCAACCAGCTGGCCCGGCACCTGACGTCGATGGGCGCGGGTCCCGGAGTCGGTGTGGGGATCTGCCTCGAGCGATCGACCGAGATGGTCGTGGCCATGCTCGCCATCCACAAGGCAGGGGCCGCTTACGTCCCGCTCGACCCGGGCTTCCCTGCGGAACGACTCGCATTCATGGTTGCCGACTCGGCCATTTCGATCGTCGTCACCGAGCGGTCGCTGCGATCGGTATTGCCACCGCATCGTGCGACGCTGGTACTGATGGACGGGGATGCCGGGGCCATCGCCCGTCAGCAGTCGGCGCGACCGCAGCCCGCGGCGCGGTCCGATTGCCTTGCGTACATCCTGTACACGTCGGGCTCGACCGGTCGGCCAAAGGGTGTGCGGGTACCCGTGGCCGCCGTCGTGAACTTCCTCTGGAGCGTGCGGGCCGACCCTGGCCTTTCTGCGAACGACCGGGTGATCGCCCTCACGACACTCTCGTTCGACATCGCGGTCCTCGAGCTGTGGCTGCCGCTCGTCTGCGGTGCGCGAATCGTCCTGGCGAGCAGGGATGTGGCGGCGGACGGTGGGCAACTCCGGCGGCTCGTCGAGGACGAGGGCGTGACGCTGATGCAGGCGACGCCGACGACCTGGCGGCTTCTCCTTGCAGCAGGCTGGCAGGGCAGCACGGGCTTCCGGGCCCTCTGCGGCGGCGAGGCCTTTCCGCCAGACCTGGCCGAGCAGCTCACGGCACGCGCGACGGTGTGGAACATGTACGGTCCCACCGAAACCACGGTCTGGTCCACCCTCTACCGCGTTCCCCGTCCGGTTGGAGCCGTGCTCATCGGCCGGCCCCTCGCCAACACACAGGCCCACGTCCTCGACCGGCGCGGGCGCCACGTGCCCGTGGGCGTGCCGGGCGAGCTCCACATCGGCGGCGACGGCGTGGCCGCCGGCTACCTGAACCGACCGGAGCTTTCGGCCGAGCGCTTCCTTCCGGACCCCTTCCGGGATGAGCCGGGAGGGCGTCTCTACCGGACGGGAGACACCGTGCGCCTCCGGAGCAGCGGAGACCTCGAGTACGTGGGCCGCGGCGACCATCAGGTGAAGCTTCGAGGCTTTCGCATCGAGCTTGGCGAGATCGAATCGGCCCTGGCGGGAGTTCGAGGCGTTGCGCAGGCCGTGGTCTTGCTGCGGGAGGACCGGCCCGGGGACCCTCGGCTCGTCGCCTACGTTGCTTGCGACCGCGAGGCGACGCCGGATGACGGCGAGATTCGCGCCCATCTTCGTCGAACGTTGCCCGAATACATGGTGCCCGCCGCCTTCGTTCGGCTCCAACGCATGCCCTTGACCCCGAACAACAAGATCGATCGTCGCGCGCTCCCCGCTCCCGACGTCTCGGGCGTCGACGTACCGACGACGCGGTCGGGCGAGCGCCCGTCGACCCCCTTCGGAAGGCGCCTGTACGAGATCTGGGGAGAGCTTCTCGCCCGGCGAGACATCACGCCGAGCGACGACTTCTTCGACATCGGGGGACACTCGCTGCTTGCGGTTCGTCTCATGGCGGAGATCGAGAAGGTCTTCGGCATCCGGCTGCCGCTGGCGACGCTGATCCGCGCTCCGACGTTGGATCGACTCGCCGCGGTGCTCGAAGAAGGGAATCCGCCACCACCCTCCCGGGTCGTGGCCTTGCAGGAGATCGGGCCGCTGCCACCCGTATTCCTCGTCACCCCCTTCAGGGGCGACGCGCTCATGTTCCGCGATCTGGGGAGGTCGATTGGCCATGACCGTCCTCTCTATGCGCTCCAACCGCCCTCCCTTACCGGCCCCTACTCCGGCGCGACGATCGAGACGGCGGCCTCCGAAATGGTCGGCTGGATCGAGGGGATCCAGCCGCGTGGCCCCTACAACCTCGCGGGTTACTGCATTGGGGGCCAGATCGCATTCGAGGTCGCATGCCAATTGCAAGCTCGGGGCAAGGAGGTGGCGTTCCTGGGCCTCGTGGACAGCGTCCGCCACGGTGCGCCCGGGACCTGGCGCCACTTCGTCGTTCCCGCGGGAGTTGCTCCGGGTCCCCTGGACCGCATCGCCGGAATCGCATTCCGCCTGACCGATGGCAGACGGGTCGCAAGTCGAATCCGCCGGGATTCCTGGAGGGCTTTTCTGAAGGCGACGCTCCGGGTGTGCCGGATCACGGGCCTGCGCCAGCCCTCCTACCTGCGCAGCGACGAGGAGTTGGAGGTCCTGATCGCGGAGCTTCACAGACCGAGGCGCTTCGCCGGCTCCTTGGTTCTCTTCCGCCGCGAGGAGCGCACTTCAACCGATCGGCGTCCCGACGTCTGGGGGTGGGCTGGCCTCGCCAGCCGGGGGATCCTCACCGTCGAGGTGCCCGGGGACCACATCTCGATGCTCCATCCTCCCGACGTAAAGGTCCTGGGTGAGCGGCTCGCCGCCGCGATCGAGGACGCCAACCAGGCCTCGCGGCCCCCACGGCGCGCGGAACTCGTCGAGGCCTGACCGTTGCGCCGCGGCCGTCGGGACAGGGACGACCCCTGCCCGGGAGGTCAGGGAAGATCGCGCGCCTCGCGGATGTGCACTTCGACCTCGGCGCCAGCTCCTCGCTGGACCGCCAAGGCCAGGGCGTGTTCGGTGGTCGGGGAGGCCCGGAGAAACCACCACCCCTCGGGGCTGCACGTGACGCCGGGACCGCAGGTGAGGCGGATCCGGGGGCTCTCATCGAGGTGGAACGTGAGAGCCGGAAGGTGCACGCCGAGTCCTGTTCCCAGCCCCTTCACGTAGGCCTCCTTCAGCGTCCAGTGAGCGAGCAGCCGGTCCCGGCGGGACTCGGCGCTCGCGCCGAGCAGCGCCACGATCTCGGATGGGGAGAGGTAGCGGTCCAAGATCTCCTCCAGGGCGTCCGCTTGACCCACGTGCTCGACGTCGACGCCGACCGGACATCGAGCGGTCACTGCGACGGCCACGCACCCGGGTGCGTGAGAGATGCTGAACGAAAGGTCCCGATGACCGGTCGGCTCGTTCACGAAGGGCTTGCCTCTGGCGGCGGCCCGAAATCGCCAGCGCCGGGGATCCACGGAGACGTGGACCGACAGGGCTCTGCGCAACAGGGCATGGGCGACGAGGTAGGTCATCCGATCCCGCTCGAAGCGAAACTGGCGGAGTCGCTCCAACTCTGCATCGTCGAGCAGGGCAAGACATGCGCTGGCTCGGTCGGGCGAGGAGTACCACAGGGGATCGGCGTACCAGAGCTGGACTCGATCGTTCACGCCAGGTCTCATGCACGCAGCATCGCCGAATCCTGCCAGGGTCTTGTCACCGGGCCGCACCGATTGCCGGGTCCGTGATGAGGTAGTAGGCGGTCGACGGGCGAAGGACGATGGATCGTGCACCGGCAAGGCGTTCTCTGGGATATCCGTTCTCGTCGAGCAGGGCGACCTGGAGCCAGGCCGCGTCGGGGCGTCGCAATCCCACGGTCCCTTCCAGCCTGCGGAACTGCCAGGGGTCTCGCCCCAGGGAGGTTATTCTCCTGCTGCCGTCCCCGGTGGGCTCGGATCGAAACCCGGTGGGGCGTTCCTCCGACATGACCTGGAGGAGCATCCGGCTCGACCGACTCAGCGGCTGCCCGTCGAGGGCCACGATCACCACGTGCCCGACCCGGAGATCGGACCGGATCTCGAGGTCCCGGGTATGAACCGTTCCGGCGGCCGCAAGGTCTCCACTCACACCCTGCGCCGCAGGGGCATCGATCAACAGGAATCCCCGGGTTAGGTCGAGTTGCAGATCTCCCGCGGCGCTCTCAACGGTCCGCTTGCCTCCGTCCCATCCACCAGCGCCCGCGATCCAATCCACCCGCCCCGGTCCATCGGTGAAATGGACCTCCACCCGGTCCGCCACGAAGACGAGGGGCTCGGTCCCCGGCTCGGATGGCTTCCTCGTCACCGCCACCGGCGTACCGGCTGCACGGAGAGCGTCCGGACCGTCGCCTGGCAGCCACCCTGCTCCCTCGAGCCGGAAGAGCGCCCCGCGATCGAGAGAGGCCCGGACCCTCACGGCGCCTGGCGCGACGAGCCCCAAGCGGAACAGGACCGCTGCCGCGGGGAACTGGCCCATCATCGCCGGGGACAGGAGGGACCAGGGCTGCATGAACTCGCGCGGCTGGACCGACCAGCGGTCGGAATCGAGGGCGAAGTGGACGATCGCCTCGGTCTGCTGGTTCGCTCCGACCGCGGCCAGGAAGAGAGGGGCCTCGGACCGGTGGCGGTTGGGGCGGGTCCACGACACCTCCGAGATGGCCGAGGGCTTGCCGTCGAACCGGGGATCGGCAACTGGACTCCCCACCGCGAGCGGGGACCCGTCCTCCGCCTCCAGGCGGAGGACCGTACGGTCACGGTAGGTATGCCCCTCCCGGATCTGGTACGTCGAGCGATCCCCGGCCCTGGCGCAATCGAAGTAGACGTGCCGGTCGAGGAAGTCGCCCCCCAGGTAGCTCATCTTCTCGAGGGGGCCCAGGACCGCGGGACTGACCGTGGTCCAGTTCGAAGCCGTGATCGCCCCGCGAAACCCGGCCCCCCGCAGGAAGTCCCGGACCCGGCCGTAGAAAGCGGTCTGCTCGCCGACGAGGAAGCGGACTGTATCCTGGTCGCGCGGTGTCCGGTCCCGGACGATGCGCCAGGGGGGTCGAAGGGCGGCACGACCCTCGGACGGAGCGTCGCGTGGCAGCGCCACACCCTTCCACCAGGCGCCGAGATGACGCACTCCTCGGCGCCATGCGCCGACGAGCGACCCCGGCCCTCCGACGACCGCAGGGGCGAGGCCCGGCCTGGCGGCGCTCCAGTCGTCCAGCGCCTGGTCAATGGATCCATGGCGCTCCGCGAGCCATCGGCCGAAGCGAGCCTCGAGGATGCTCCGCTGCTCCTCTGGAAGCATGTCCGGATCGAAGGTCCCGAAGAGGAAGGAATCCTCGTTCTGGATCTCCACCCCAGCGACGGCGGGCTCGTCGACGAGCCGGACCCCCGTCGAAGGGCTCGGCGTTCCGAGCAGCGCGGCCCACCAAGACCGGTAGTGCTCCTCGAAGGACCGGTTGAACATCAACGCCGCGAATGGGTGCGTCTTGCCGTCATAGCCTTCCAGCCACGGCGTCCCGGGGGCCGGGGTGAGCCAGAGGGGGAAGTAGACCGAGAGCCAGGAGTAGATGCCCTCGGCCTTCATGGCCTCCACCACCTCGATGACCTGGAGGACGCGCTCCGGCTCGAGGCGCCCGCCCCGGTCGAAGATGGGGCCGTGGATCCGGACCAGGTTCACGCCGCGCTTCGCGAGCAGGCGTGCGGCGCGACGCAGCGCCTCGCCGCGAAGTCGTTCGGGCGCCAGGTCCACGCCCCAGAAGCGGATCGGATCGCCGGAACGTTCGCGTACGAAGCGCCCGCCGTCGACGCCCACGAACCCACCCTCACCGGCCTGCCGCTCGTTCAGAAACCGCAGGTCGAGACCGGCATCCGAGGTGAACGGATCGTCGCCCGGCGCGAAGTCCACCCAGGCCCCGTGAGGATCTGTGACCTCCTCGCCCATCGTCGCACCGGGCGACGCGAAGACCATCGCGGCGAGCAGCAGAAGGGCCTCACGGGGAGGGCGCGGGGGGTTCGCCTTCATCAGGAACGGGAGATCGAGAAATGAGAATACTAGCGTCAACCCTCGCCTGATCGGGAGGCAAGAGGGCACCACGATTGTGGGCAGCCCGGCGTGAATCCGTCGGCTATAGTCGGGGGTCCATGACCCGGAGCCGATTCTGCCTCGTCACGCCGTGCCGCGACGAAGCTCGCTACGCCCGGCGCGCGCTATAATCCGTCCTGGCCCAAACCACGCGGCCCGACCTCTGGGTCATCGTGGACGACGGCTCCACGGACCAGACTCCGGCCATTCTTGCCGAATACGCTGCGCGCCACCCGTTCATCCGGATCGTCCGACGTCCTGATCGCGGAGACCGCAAATTAGGGGGCGGTGTCATCGATGCCTTCTATGACGGGTACGACACCATCGACCCGTCCCAGTTCGACTTCGTGTGCAAGCTCGACCTGGACCTCGACCTGCCGCCGCGCTATTTCGAACTGCTCCTTGCACGGATGAAGGGGAACCCCCGCATCGGAACCTGCAGCGGGAAGCCCTACTTCTTCCCGCCCGGGGACCCGGACTTGCCCGTCCGCTTTCCCCTCACCGACACGTCGCACCTGGTCTCAGAGAAGATCGGCGACGACGTTTCCGTGGGCGCCGCCAAGCTCTACCGGACCACGTGCTTCCTCCAGATTGGCGGCTTCGTCCGGCAGGTGATGTGGGACGGCATTGACACCCATCGGTGCCGGCAACTGGGCTGGATCGCAGCTTCATGGGACGACCCGGAGTTGCGCTTCATCCACCTCCGCCCCATGGGGTCGAGCCACAAGAACTGGTGGACGGGCCGGGTCCGCTGGGGGTTCGGGCAGTACTTCATGGGAACGACGCCGGTCTACATGATCGCGGCCTCGATCTATCGAATGACGAGGCCACCACTGGTGGTCGGCGGCGTCGCCATGCTGAAGGGGTACTTCGGGAGCATGCTGGCGCGCGAGAGACGGTACGGCGATGCCGAGTTTCGGCGATTCCTCCGGCGCTATCAATGGGCATGCCTCCTGAAGGGGAAGGCCCGGGCCACGGCCGATACCGACGCCCGGGGGGCGAGTCTTTGGAATCCCGACCGATGACCCCGGAGGCACCTGATCCGGGATCCCTGCGGGCCATTGGCATACGGGGTTCGTTGTGGACGCTCGGGGGACATGCTGCATCCCAGGTCGTCCGGTTCGCGAGCAACCTGGTCCTCGCACGGCTGCTCTTCCCTGCAGTGTTCGGTCAGGTCGCGCTCATCTACACCTTCATCACCGCCTTGCACCTCTTCTCCGACCTTGGAACCGGTCCATCCATCATCCAGAACCCTCGGGGCGATGACCCGGCATTTCTCCGCACCGCCTGGACCGTCTCGGTGATCCGGGGCTTCGTGCTGTGGGCTGCCTCGTGGCTCGTGGCCATCCCTGCCGCCAACTTTTACGGCCAGCCGTCGCTCCGCTGGCTGATCCCAGTGGCGGCCATCTCGGCCGCGCTCGGCGGCTTCGAGTCCACGTCGATCTCGCTGGCCCGGCGCCACCTCCGCCTGGAGCGGCTGACCGTTCTGGAAATTGGCAGCCAGGTGGCTGGCACGGTCACCACCATCGCGCTCGCCTTGCTGAACCGCGCCCGCTTCGGCCCCGATGACCCCGGGGCCGTCTGGGCGGTCGTCGGCGGAGGGTTGGCGATCGAGGTGACTCGCGTCGTGCTCTCCCACGTCTACCTCCCGGGCATCCGCCATCGGTTCGAGCTGGATCGGGATGCGCTGGATTCGCTCTTTCGGTTTGGCCGATGGATCCTGGTCAGCACCGTGCTCACCTTCCTTGCGGGACCAGCGGACCGATTGGTCTTCGGCAAGCTCGTTTCTCTCGCCATGCTGGGGGTCTACGGCATCGCCTCCAACCTAGCTGCCATTCCGACCGACGCGGCCTTGAAGATTGGCGCCGCCGTGGTCTTCCCCACGTTCAGCCGCATCGTCGGGCGCCCCGACTTCCGGTCGGTCTTCCCGCGGGTCCGGATGCCGCTCGTCCTCGGGGGCGCGCTTCTCGTCTCCGGACTCGCAGCCGTAGGACCCTTCGCCACCGCGATCCTCTACGACGCTCGCTACCGCGATGCCGGCTGGATCGTCCAGATCCTTGCGGCGATGTCCTGGTTCCGCATCCTCGAGAACACCAACGGATCGCTGCTGCTCGCCACGGGCCGCTCGGACTGGATGGCCGCGGGCAACGGATTGAAGCTGGCTGGAATGTTCGCGTTCATCCCAGGCGGGTTCCTGATCCTCGGGTTCGCAGGTGCTCTCTGGGGACTGGTGCTCGCCGAGGTGCTTCGATACCTCGTCTCCGCGATCGCGATTCGACGCACTGGCTTGCACGTGCTTGCCCGTGACGCCACGCTGACGGTTGGGGTAGTACTGGTGGCCCTTGCCGGGTACCTGGCTGGGTCCCTGACAAGGAACTGGAGCGGGAGCCGCGTGCTTGCGTTCCTCGCCGCGGGGATCCCGCCGATCATCGCGTGGGGCGTCATCGGCCTCCGCTACTGGTCGAAGCGGTCCCTGGACGTCTTTCGGGCAGCAGCCCCGCAGCAGGAACGTCGGGTCGACTGACCGTCAACACCTCCCGTGGCGAGAATCCCGAGTCGGGGCCCACTGGCCACACCCGGTGGGACCTTCGGGGACGCGTCCAGAGTCGTCACCTCGGGCCCCGACCGAGCATTCGGAGCGTCTCGAGGCCTCCCTGGACGTCATCTCCTTGGGTTCCTTGGGTCTGAGAGTTTTTCCCCTACCCCCGACTACGCCCCAATTAGGTACTGTCCTTATTTTCAGTCGATCGTTAGCGTGACACCCTCGGCGACCCGAAAAAGTTAAAGATTGTTGACGCCTTGCGTCTACAATCCTCCTTCACTCACCCTTGCGGACGATGTAATCTAAATTGCCCAAATGTCCTAAGTTCTCGGAAGTGTAGGTGCTTTTCACACCATGCCCCTACGCTATTGGAGGGTGTTTGCCAGGAAAGAGTCATGGTTGATTGCAGGCGTGGCGTCACGGGAGCAGGTGACGCACGGAAAGCAGGCGCCTCCTAAGATGACACTTCGCCAGACCAAGATCC
>DAIEMM010000320.1 GCA_027349605.1 Anaeromyxobacteraceae bacterium | reverse complement strand
AGGTTGCGGAGCGGCTCGGCGATGAGGAACATGAGGGCCGGCCACCCCACCAGCCAGCCCGTCGCGTAGATCATGCCGTCGTAGCCCTGCAGGGCCACCATGCCGGAGATGCCCAGGAAGGACGCGGCCGACATGTAGTCGCCGGCGAGGGCGAACCCGTTCTGGAGGGCCGAGACCGATCGCCCCGCCGCGTAGAACTCGGAAGAGGTCTTGGTGCGCCGCGCCGCCCAGTACGTCACCACGAGCGTGAGGGCGACGATCAGGAAGAAGAAGGCGATGGACGACGCGGTGGGGGAACCGAGGGAACTCTGCATGGCGGTGTTCTCCGGGCTGGCGGGGAGCGCCGGCTAGTGACGGATCTCGTTGCGGAGGCGCTCGACCTCGGGATCGTAGGACCTGTTGGCCCAGGCCACGTAGACGGCCGTGAGCAGCCAGGCGAAGACGATGACGGCGACGCCCAGCGGGATGGCGAGCGTGGTGGACGCGTCGATCTTCTGGGAGACGAACTCCTTGTTGCCGGCCACCACCAGGACGAATCCGTAGTAGCTGACGAAGAGGAGCGTCAGCATCGTCATGCTGACCGCCCAGCGCCGCTTCACCAGCGCCTTGAACTCCGGCGAGGCGACGACGTCTGCCGCCGAGCGCGTGGCCCGGGCGGGACGCCCCGCGGGGGGGCGGTTCACTGCGGGTGATTCCGTCGCGGCCTTGTCCATGGGAACCTCCGAGATCGAATGCCTGCCTTTAGCAAGCTTCACGGATCCCGGGAAGCGCTGAATTCGCGCGGCTGGCGCGCAATTCCGGACGTACCCTGGCGGGTTCACCGCGGGCGGTCTACGCAGACGCTGCGTGCATTTCGTGCACTCGGAACGCCCCCCACCAGCCATCCGGGGGAGGGCGCGGGCTCGACGCGTCCGCCATCGCCGGGCCTCCTCCCGCCCCATTTCACTGGCGGTGTTCCTGGCCCGGACCCTTGCGCTCCGGACCCTTGCGCTGTCGCTGGGGAGCCCGGCGCGGGGAACGCTCGAGCGGCTCGAAGCCGCTGCGCGGGAGCACGGGACGGGTGCCGACCCGATCGGCATCATCGCCGAGGCCTGCCGGGTGATCGGGTTGCGGTTGCGGCTCCAGCCCCGGCAACCACAGGCCGGTGAGGTGCCGGCCAACGCCGTGCACCTCGCCGACCTCGGCGCCATCGGGCGAAGTCGCCTGAAGGACTCCCTGCGGGCCATCAAGGCCTGGCAGGCCGACGACTCCGCCTACCTCTTGCGGTTCATCACCTTCAGCAGCACCCAGATGGCGACGCCCATGGCGGCGACGCCGCCGAGCAGCAGTGCGAAGGTGCCCCAGCCGGCGTTCATCTCGGTGACCCCGGTGTCGGCGGACTCGGATGCCACCGCGACCGTGGCGGCCGCGAGAGCAGAGGTGGCGACCGTGGCCTGCGTCAGGAGCTTCTTCATCTGGTGTTCTCCGCTGGATGGTTGCATTGGAACGAAACCCCCCTCGCCTTGCGGCGAGGGGGGCGGGAAACATCGGTGCTGTTCGGTCCGCTAGTCCTCGTGCGAGATCGACGCGTTCGGGTCGGTGTCCTTGAGGAGGAGCGTCCCGACGACGAGGGACATGACCGCGATGATGATCGGGTACCACAGGCCGGAGTAGATGTCACCGGTCGCGGTCACGATGGCGAAGGCGATGGTCGGCAGGAAGCCGCCGAACCAGCCGTTGCCGATGTGGTACGGCAGCGACATCGAGGTGTAGCGGATGCGCGCCGGGAACATCTCGACCAGGTAGGCGCCGATGGGGGCGTACACCATGGTCACGTAGATCACGAGGATGACGAGGAGGAAGACCAGCATCGGCGTGTTCACGCGCGACAGGTCGGCCTTGGCCGGGTAGGTCTTGGTCGCCGCCTTCATCTTGGCGCCGAAGGCCGCCGACTGGGCTGCGAAGTCGGCCTTGCTCAGCTCCGTGCCGTGGAACGAGTCGATCCGCTCGCTGCCGACGGTCACGTAGGCGACCGAGCCGGCCGGGAGCGCCTCGTTCGTGTACGGGATGCCCGTCTTCGAGAGGAAGCTCTTCGCCACGTCGCAGGACTTCTTGAAGGTGGCCTTGCCGACCGGGTCGAACTGGAACGTGCAGTTGGCCGGGTCCGCGTAGACCTTGATCGGGTACTGCTCGGTGGCCTCGAGGAGGGCCGGGTTGGCCGCCTTGGTGATGCCCTTGAAGATCGGGAAGTAGGTCACGGCGGCGAGGAGCAGGCCCGCCATGATGATCCACTTGCGACCGAGCTTGTCGGACAGCGCGCCGAAGACGATGAAGAACGGCGTGCCGATGATGAGGGCGGCCGCGATCACGAGGTTGCCGAACTGGGGGTCGACCTTGAGGATCTGGATGACGAAGAAGAGCTCGTAGAACATGCCCGTGTACCAGACCACGCCCTGGCCGGCGACGGCGCCGAACAGCGCGACGAGCACGATCTTGAGGTTGCGCCACTTGAGGAAGGACTCGGTGAGCGGAGCCTTGGAGCCCTTGCCCTCCTCCTTCATGCGCTTGAAGACGGGCGACTCCTGGAGCTGGAGCCGGATCCACACGGAGACGCCGAGCAGCGCGATGGAGAGGATGAAGGGAATGCGCCAGCCCCACTCCTCGAACTTGGCCGAGCCCAGGGTGATGCGGCAGCCCAGGATCACGAGCAGCGAGAGGAAGAGGCCGAGGGTGGCCGTGGTCTGGATGAACGAGGTGAAGTAGCCGCGGCGGCCGTCCGGCGAGTGCTCGGCCACGTAGGTGGCGGCGCCGCCGTACTCGCCGCCGAGGGCCAGGCCCTGGAAGAGGCGGAGCGTGATGAGGATGATCGGCGCCGTGATGCCGAGCGTCGCGTACCCGGGGAGGATGCCGACGATGAAGGTCGCGCCGCCCATGAGCAGGATGGTGATGAGGAAGGTGTACTTGCGGCCGATGAGGTCGCCGAGGCGTCCGAAGACGATGGCGCCGAACGGACGCACGAAGAAGCCGGCGGCGAAGGCGAGGAGGGCGAAGATGAACGACGTCGCCTCGTTCACGGCCACGAAGAAGTGCTTGGCGATGATCGCGGCCAGCGACCCGTAGAGGTAGAAGTCGTACCACTCGAAGACGGTACCCAGCGAGGAGGCAAAGACGACCATTCTCTCTTCTTTGGTCATCCCGGCGCCGGAGCTGGGTGCGGTTGTCTGGGGGGTAACAGCCATGTGGTTCATCCTCCGCGACGATTTGGACTGGGTGGTGGATCCAGGGGGTCAGCGTGATTCAGAAAGCGTCGGTCTCCGTTTATTCCCTGGGCAAGGGAAACGGCACCCTATCCCATCTGGGCCCTGCGCTGGAAGTGTCCTGCACCTCTTGCGCGAAAAAGTTACGCCGCACTGCGCAAAAATGACCGCGATCAATGCGCGCCTCGACGAAAGCCTGCGCGCGATTCCTGCGCCAGGAGAGTGAAATCCTGCGCCGATCTTCACCTTTCGTGATGTCACCGAACGTCACGGGGGATGAGAGGCGACTCACAAGGGTTTCCCCGGATCGCCTCTGGCCGGACCGGTTTCGCCGGGTCGCCTGGCACACCCTGTCCCACCTCGGCGCCCGATCGGGTCGCGCCGCCCGAGCATCGATCGCACGCCCTCCCCGGGCGAGCGGCTATGATGCGTCCATGCCCGACCAGCCCGACCGCTTCGAGACCCTCGCCATCCACGCCGGCCAGCACCCCGACCCGGTCACCGGCGCGGTGATGACGCCGGTCTATCTCACCTCGACCTACGTGCAGTCCGCTCCGGGGGAGCACAAGGGGTACGAGTACTCCCGCACCCACAACCTGACCCGTCACGCCCTCCAGGATTGCCTGGCGGCCCTGGAGGGAGCGAAGCACGGCCTCGCCTTCGCCTCCGGCCTGGCCGCCACCGACGCGCTCCTCCACCTGCTCGACGCCGGCGATCACGTCGTCTACTCCGACGACGTCTACGGCGGGACCTTCCGGCTCTTCGACAAGGTCTTCCGGCGCCACGGCCTCTCCTTCACCCCCGTGGACGCCTCCGACCCGGTCAACGTGCAGCGGGCCATGACCCCGCGCACCCGGATGGTGTGGCTCGAGAGCCCGACCAACCCGATGCTCAAGATCGCCGACCTGGCCGCCGTCGCCGCCATCGCGCGGGCGGGGGGCGCCGTGAGCGTCGTCGACAACACCTTCGCGACCCCCTTCTTCCAGCGGCCCCTCGAGCTCGGCATCGACGTGGTCTGCCACTCGACCACCAAGTACCTGAACGGCCACTCCGACGTGGTGGGCGGCGCGGTGCTCACCTCCGACGCGGCGCTCCACCAGCGCATCCAGTTCCTCCAGAACGCGGTGGGCGGGGTGCCCTCCCCCATGGACGCCTTCCTCGTCATGCGGGGCCTGAAGACGCTGCACCTCCGCATGGAGCGCCACCAGGCGAACGCCTTCCGGGTGGTCCGCTTCCTCGAGGCGCACGCCCAGGTGGAGAGGGTGACCTACCCGGGGCTTCCGTCGCATCCCCAGCACGACCTGGCCCGGCGGCAGATGAGCGGGTTCGGCGGCATGCTCACCTTCGTCATCCGTGGCGGCCTGCCGGCGGCGCGGGCCTTCCTCTCCTCGCTGCGGATCTTCGCGCTCGCCGAGTCGCTGGGCGGCGTGGAGAGCCTCATCG
>DAIEMM010000304.1 GCA_027349605.1 Anaeromyxobacteraceae bacterium | reverse complement strand
CCGAGGGAGTCTTCCACAACCTCTGCTTCCTCTCCATCCGGAAGGACTTCCCCGGCCACGCGAAGAAGCTCATGCACGGCCTGTGGGGATCCGGGCAGATGTCGGCCACCAAGACGCTGGTCGTCTTCGACGAGGACGTGGACGTGCACGACTTCTCGCAGTGCGCCTGGCGCGCCTTCGCCAACGTGGACGCCAGGCGCGACATGGTGGTGGTGGACGGCCCGGTCGACGTGCTCGACCACGCCTCCACCGCCTTCGGGCTGGGCGCCAAGGTGGGCGTCGACGCCACGAAGAAGTGGGTGGAGGAAGGGGGCCGGGAGTGGCCCGAGCCCTGCGTCCACCCTCCCGAGGTGCTCGCCCGCATGGACGCGCTCTACGACCGGCTCGTCCCCGGGGCGCCGAGCCCGGTGCGCCCGCGCATCGCGCCGCCGCCCTCGGCCAGCTGGATCCCGCGCCGCGGAGGCGGGGCATGAGCGACGTCCCCCTGCCCGGGCAGGGCGAGCGCGCCCAGGCGGTGCGCGCCATGTTCGACCGCATCGCCCCCACCTACGACCTGCTCAACCGGGTCATGACGCTGCGGGTGGATCAGCTCTGGCGCCGCAGGGCCGTGCGCTCGCTGCGCCTCGCGCCGGGGGAGCGGCTGCTCGACGTCTGCGCCGGGACCATGGACGTGGCCGCCGAGGCCCGCCGGCAGTACCCGGACGCGGTGGTGCTGGGAAGCGACTTCTCCATCCCCATGCTGTCGCGCGGAGCCCGGAAGACCGGGCTGCCCGCCGCCACCGCCGACGCGCTCCACCTGCCCTTCCGGAGCGGCTCGGTGGACGCGGTCACCGTCGCCTTCGGCGTCCGCAACCTCGACAGCCACGAGGTCGGCCTCTCCGAGATGGCGCGGGTCCTGAAGCCCGGCGGCCGGCTCGCCGTCCTGGAGTTCTTCCGGCCGGAGTCCACCGGCACCCGCGCCTTTCACGGTGCGTACAACAGGCTGGCCCTGCCGGTGATGGGGAGGCTGCTCTCCGCCGACGCCGGCGCCTACCGGTACCTGGTGGAGTCGATGGAGCGCTTCGCCTCGATGCCCGAGTTCCTCGACGCGGCGGCGCGGGCCGGTTTCCGCGGGGTGAAGGGGGAGCTGCTCTTCCCCGGGGTCTGCGGCCTCGTCACGGGGGTGCGCTCGTGAGGATCGTCGTCGGCGTGGGCGGGGCCTCGGGCTCCCCGTACGCGAAGCGGCTCCTCGACTTCCTGGCCCGCGAGGGCCCGGCGGCCGGCGTCTCGGTGGACCTGGTCTACTCCACCACCGCCCGCCAGATATGGGTCCACGAGATCGGCGCCCCCCCGGACTACCCGTTCCAGGTGTGGAAGAACCAGGACCTGACCGCTCCCTTCGCGTCGGGGAGCTCCCGCTACGACGCCATGGCCATCGTGCCCTGCTCGGCGGCCGGCCTGGCCCGGGTCGCCTACGGCGTCTCCACCGACCTCATGGGACGCGCCGCCGACGTGATGCTGAAGGAGCGCAGGCGGCTCGTGCTGCTGCTCCGGGAGACCCCCATCTCGCTCGTCCACGCCCGCGCCATCGCGCAGGTGGTGGAGGCCGGCGCCTTCGTCATGCCGGCCTCGCCAAGCTTCTACTCCCGGCCCACCACCATCGACGCGCTGGTGGACACGGTGGTGTCCCGCGTCCTCGACCGCCTCGGAATCCCCAACGAGCTGATGCGCCGATGGGAGGGGATCACCCCCCACCACCGCGGCGACCCCACGGAGGAATGATGCTCTCTGCCCTGGCGAACCGCGCCCTCGAGCGCGACGGTCTCGGCCCCATCCGCGACAAGGTGCTCTCCTCCGAGCGGCTCACCGAGGCCGAGGCGGTGGCCCTCTTCGAGGCCCGCGACCTGGCGGCGCTGGGCGCGCTCGCGAACCACGTGCGCGAGGCGCGGCACGGCGACCGCAGCTTCTACAACCGCAACGTCCACCTGAATCCCACCAACGTCTGCGTGGCCACCTGCAAGTTCTGCTCGTTCGCCCGCCCAGACGACAGGCACGCCAGCGAGGGCTACACCATGTCCCTCGACCAGGCCGTCGAGCACGTGGTCTCCAAGCGGGCGCTGGGCATCACCGAGGTGCACATCGTCTCCGGGCTGCACCCAGACCTTCCCTGGGAG
>DAIEMM010000293.1 GCA_027349605.1 Anaeromyxobacteraceae bacterium | reverse complement strand
ATCGCCGAGGCGCTGGTGCCCCGCGCGGGCGCGCGGAGTTGACGGCCCCGGGGCTTCGCCCTAGGTTCCCGGGCCCGATGTCCGACCTGGTTCCGCTGCGCAGGCCCGGCGTGCCCGCCGCTCCGGAGGCGCCCCCCGCGGGCGCCGCCCGCAAGGTGTACGTGCACACCTTCGGCTGCCAGATGAACGAGTCGGACAGCGACCGCATGGTGGAGGCTCTGAGCGGCCGGGCCTGGTCGCGGACTCCCCACCCGGAGGATGCCGACCTGATCCTCCTCAACACCTGCTCGGTGAGGGAGAAGGCCGAGCAGAAGCTGCTCTCCGCGCTGGGCCGCTACCGGGAGCACAAGGCCCGCCGGGGCGCCCTCATCGCGGTGGGCGGCTGCGTGGCCCAGCAGGAGAAGGAGCGCCTGCTCAAGCGGGTCCCCTACGTCGACTTCGTCTTCGGCCCCGATCACGTCGGGCGCCTTCCGGAGCTGGTGGACCGGGCCGACCTCCGGGAGCGCTTCTCCGAGACCGGCTGGATGGACTCGGAGGAGTACGTCTTCCCCCGGGCCGACGCCGAGGCCGCCCGCGGGAGGGCCAGCGCCTTCGTCACCGCCATGAAGGGCTGCGACAACGTCTGCTCCTTCTGCATCGTGCCCCGCACCCGGGGTCGCGAGGTCTCCCGCCCGTTCCCCGAGGTGGTGGCCGAGGTGGCGGCGCTCTCGGCGGTGGGCGTGCGCGAGGTCACCCTCATCGGACAGAACGTGAACTCCTACCGGGGGGGCTGCGACTTCGCGTCCCTCCTGCGCCGGGTCGCCGCGGTCCCCGGCGTGGAGCGCGTGCGTTTCACCACCAGTCACCCGCACGACCTCTCCGACGAGCTGGTGGCGGCCTTCCGCGACGAGCCGAAGGTCATGCCCCACTTCCACCTCCCGGTGCAGTCCGGGTCCGACGCCGTCCTCCGGCGCATGCGGCGCGACTACGGCGTGGAGGCGTACCTGGAGCGCCACCGGAGGGTCTCCGCGGCGCGCCCGGGGATCGCCGTCACCACCGACTTCATCGTCGGCTTCCCCGGCGAGACCGACGAGGACTTCGAGGCCTCCCTGCGCCTCCTGCGCACGGCCCGCTTCGAGAACTCCTTCAGCTTCGTCTTCAGCCCGAGGCCGCACACCGGGGCGGCCCTCCACCTGGGAACCGCGCCGGAGTGGGCCGAGGTTCCCCGGGAGGTGGCCGTGGAGCGGCTCGAGCGGCTCCAGGCCCTGCAGCGCGAGATCGCCGTGGAGACGCTGGCGGCCCAGGTCGGCCGCGAGGTGGAGCTGCTCGTCGAGGGGCCCTCCGACGACGGGGGACACCTCGGCCGCAGCCCGGAGAACCGGGTCGTCCACCTCGAGTCGCACGGCCGGGACCTGCCCCCGGGCTCGCTGGTGCGGGCGCGGGTGGTGCGTTCCGGGCACAGCTCGCTGGGCGCGGAGCTGGGATCTTGAGGCGGTCGGTCGTCGCCTTCCTCCCGGCCGCGATCTATGCCGGGATGCTCTTCGCGCTCTCCGCGCAACCCAACCCGCTTCCGTTCCTGCCGCCGGAGCTCCTGCTGCAGGACAAGCTCCTCCACGGCCTGGCCTACACCGTGCTCGGCGCGCTGCTCGTGCCCGGGTTCCGGGGGGCCGGGTGCTCCGCTCGCTGCGCCATCCTCCTCGCGGTGGCCCTGGCCAGCGTCTACGGGGCGACCGACGAGGTCCACCAGTCGTTCGTTCCCGGGCGGAACGCCGACGTCCTCGACTGGGTCGCGGATACCCTGGGCGCGGCGCTCGGCGCGGCCGCGGCGGCAACCCTCGCCTTGCGGCGTCCCCGCGGCGCGGGCTAGCATCGGCCCCGGTGACCGCACTCATTCGCGCCTGGGGAGGGAAGACGCCGAGGATCGCCGACGACGTGTGGGTCGCGGACGGCGCGGTGGTGGTCGGCGACGTGGAGATCGGCGCCGGGTCCTCGATCTGGTTCGGAGCCGTCGTGCGCGGAGACGTGAACCGGGTCCGCGTCGGCGCCCGCACCAACGTGCAGGACCTCTCCATCCTGCACGTGACCGGCGGAACCCATCCCACCTCGGTGGGCGACGACGTCACCCTCGGACACCGCGTCACCTTGCACGGTTGCACCGTGAAGGACCGCTGCCTGATCGGCATCGGCGCGGTGGTCCTCGACGGAGCCGTGGTCGGGGAGGATTCGATGGTCGGGGCAGGCTCGCTCGTGCCCCCCGGGATGGTGGTGCCGCCGGGAACGCTGGCCCTGGGCTCCCCCGCCCGGGTGAAGCGCGAGCTGACCCCGGACGAGATCGCCCACCTCCGGAGGTCGGCCCAGGGCTACGCCGCCTACGCCGCGCAGTACCGGAAGGAGGGATTCCCCGGCCGATGACCCTCGTCGAGGCGCTCCAGAGTTCCACCCTGTTCCGCGAGTTCAGCGAGACGGGCCTGAACATCTTCGCCGCCATCGCCTCCGAGAAGAGCGTGCCGGCGGGGGCACCGCTCTTCGCCGAGAACATGGTCGGCGAGTCGATGTTCATCGTGGTCAGCGGGACGGTCCGCATCACCAGCCGCAACGGGGGGAGCGAGCAGACGCTGGCGCTCCTCGGGCCCGGGGAGCACCTGGGCGAGCTGGCGCTGCTCGCCCGCAGCGTGCGGCTCGTGTCGGCCGTCGCCGAGACGCCCTGCGAGCTCCTGGAGATCGCCCAGCGCGACTACTACCGGATCCAGCCGCAGAAGCCGCAGGCCTGCCTCAAGCTGGCGCTGGCCATCGCCGCCGACCTGGCCCACAAGCTGGCCGAGGGGCGCGACGCCCTCCGGTCCCTCGCGGGAACCAAGAGCTGATCGGCGGGCACCGGCGTGCTGGAACGCATCGTCGATCACCTCCAGAACCAGTCCCTCGGGCTGGGCTACGCCGCGGTGTTCGGGCTCCTGCTGGCGGCCGGCTTCGGCTTCCCGCTCCCCGAGGACGTCCCGCTCATCGCCGGGGGCGTGCTGGCGGGGCTGGCCTCGCCGCTCGACGAGGTCTCGCTGGCCGGGATGCTCGGCGACCACGGATTCCAGGGCATGGTCGCGGTGGGCCTGGCCGGGATCCTGATCGGGGACTCGGTCATCTACCTCGCGGGAAGGGGCATCGGCCGCCGGGTCGCGGAGGTCTGGCCCTTCCGCACCCTGGTCACGCCCGAGAAGCTGGAGCGGGTGGAGCGGCTCCTCCGGAAGCGGGGCAAGGTGGTGGTCATGGTGGCCCGGTTCCTTCCCGGGCTGCGGGCGCCCACCTACTTCACGGTGGGGCATTCGCGGGTTCCCTACTGGGAGTTCATGCTCTTCGACGGGCTGGCGGCGCTGCTCTCCGCGCCGCTCTGGATCGCGCTGGGATTCTGGTTCGGCGACGACATCGAGCGGGCGGCCCGCGCCGGCTCCAGGTTCGGGAGCACCATCCTGGCCGCGACGGTCGTCCTGGTGGTGATCCTCATCGGGCGCTCCTGGCTGCTGCGCCGGCGGCTCGCCGCCGCCGAGGCCGGGAAGGCCTCCGGCGGTCGGGACGGGCCCGCGTAGGTTCCCTCGCGGCTACCGGCCGGTGATCCGGTTCCAGAGCCCCTTCAGGCCGTTGCCCTGGGGCGGCGGGGAACCTCCGGCAGCGGGGGGGTCGGCGGGGCCTGCCCCGGGGGGCGGCGCGATGCCCGCCGCCGCGAAGGTGGCCTCCTTCTCGACCCGCTTGCGGACCTCGTCGGGCGTGCCCTTGGTGGTGAAGAGCACCTCCACCTCGCGCCCCGACCCCATCTCCCTGGCCCGGACGGCGAGCAGGCACTCCTCGCCCAGCTCGAAGGCCACCGCGATGCGCACCGAGCCCTTGGCCCCGCGAGGCAACCCGGTGAGCTGGATCGTGCCCAGGTACTGGCACTCCGCGACCGTGGCCCCCTCGCCCTCGAAGATCCAGAGGTCGAAGGTCTTCTGGTCGTCCTTGGTGGTGGCGAGCTGGTACTCCTTGCGGACGGGGAGCGGGGAGTTGCGCTCGATGACCCGCTTCACCCGGCCCCCGCCTCCCGGGAGCCCGACTCCGATGGATATGGGAACGACGTCGATGAGCACGACTCCCTCCGCGCTGTTCAGGGACTGCGCGAGGAGGGCCGCGCCGATGGCCACCGCCTCGTCGGGGTGAACTGCCTTGCTCGGCGACTTGGAGAAGAAGGAGCGGATCCGGTCCTGGACGAGCGGCATGCGCGACTGGCCCCCGACCAGGATCACCTCGTCGATGTCCTTGGGGTCGAGGCCCTTGTCGTCGAGCACGCGGGCGCAGGTCCGGATCGTGCGCTCCACCAGCGGCGCCACCAGCTGCTCGACCTCCGCGCGGGTGAGCGTCGCGTCGAGCGCGCTGGGGATCCCGTTCACGGAGGCCAGGTAGGGGAGGTGGATGGGGAAGGAGTCCTGCTCGGACAGGGCGCACTTGGCTCGCTCGGCCGCGTCGGCGAGCCGGGAGCGGGCCACCGCGTCTCCCTGGAACGGCCCGTGGACCTTCTCGAACCCGGCGACCAGGTGGTCGACGATGCGGGCGTCGAAGTCGACCCCGCCCAGGAAGGTGTCCCCGCCGGTGGAGATCACCTGGTAGACGCGGTCCGCCAGCTCGAGGACCGAGGCGTCGAAGGTCCCGCCGCCCAGGTCGTACACGAGCACGCGCTCCCGCACGTTGCGGCCCCAGGCGTAGGCCAGCGAGGCGGCCGTGGGCTCGTTGAGGATCCGCTCCACGTGGAGCCCCGCCAGGGCTCCCGCCCTCCGCACCGCCTCCCTCTGGCGTTCGCTGTAGTAGGCCGGCACGGTGATCACCGCGCGGTTGACCTCCTCGCCGAGGTAGTTCTCGGCGACCCCCTTCACCTCGCGCAGGACGAGCGCCTGCACCTGCTCCAGGGTCAGCGTGAGCGGCCCGAGGCGGACCGCGCACAGGCCGTCGTCGGTCGGCACGACCTCGTAGGGGAAATGGGGGAGCATCGACTGCACCACGGCCGAGTCGAAGGCGCGTCCCACCAGCCGCTTCGCCCCGTGCACGGTCTGGGTCGGGTTGAAGAGCAGCTGGCCCTTGGCGTTCCGCCCGACCACGACCCGGTGGCGCTGGTTCAGGGCCACCATGGAAGGGATGGTGTTGTACCCGTCGCGGGAGGGGATGACCCGGGGGCGGCCGTTCTGCACGACGGCGGCGCAGGAGTTGGAGGTCCCCAGGTCGATCCCGATGGAGATCCGGGACCTTCGCGCCGGCGGAACCGGGCCGTCCGGGAGACCGGTTTCGATGGCAGGGGCTCCGGGAGCGACGACCGGAGGGGTCGGCGGGGAGTGCGCGTCGGTGCCCACCCGGGAATCTTCGGGGGGCGCGCCGTCCGTGGCAAGGAACAGACCCCCCGAAAGGTGTCCCGTGTTCCCGGGTGGTCTCGATGCCGCCACGGAAACGCCTGCAAAATCAATCGCCTTGACCTCCGGCCCCGCCATCCACTATATCGCGGCATGCTCAACCGCGACGACCTCCGTGATGCCCTGACGTTCGACGACGTGCTGCTCGTCCCCGCGGAGAGCAACGTCCTCCCGAAGCAGGTCGAGACCTCGAGCCGGCTCACCCGCAACATCGTCCTCCACGTCCCCATCGTGTCCGCCGCCATGGACACGGTGACCGAGTCGCGCATGGCCATCGCCATGGCCGCCGAGGGCGGGATGGGGTTCATCCACAAGAACATGTCGGTGGAGCGGCAGGCCGCCGAGGTGAACCGGGTGAAGAAGTACGAGTCGGCGGTGGTGTCCGAGCCCATCACCGTCGAGCCGGAGGTGAAGCTCTTCGCAGCGGTGGCGCTCATGCGCGAGCACGGGATCAGCGGCATCCCGGTGACGCGCCGGGGACGGCTGGTCGGCATCCTCACCAACCGGGACCTCCGCTTCGAGCGCAACCTCGAGCAGACCGTCGAGCAGGTCATGACCAAGGACCTCGTCACCGCGCGTGAAGGGGTGACCATCGACGAGGCCAAGGACCTCCTGCACCGGCACCGCATCGAGAAGCTCCCGGTGGTGAACGAGGCCTTCGAGCTGCGCGGCCTCATCACCATCAAGGACATCGAGAAGATCCAGAAGCACCCCAACGCCGCCAAGGACCGGCTGGGCCGGCTGCTCTGCGGCGCGGCCGTCGGCGTGGGCGCCGACCGGGAGGCCCGCATCGCCGCGCTGCTCAAGGTGGGCTGCGACGTGATCGTGATCGACACCGCGCACGGCCACTCGGCGGGGGTCATCGAGGCGGTGCGCGACTCCCGGCGGAACTTCAAGGGGATCGAGCTGGTGGCCGGCAACGTGGCCACCGCCGAGGCCACCGACGCGCTCTGCAGGGCCGGGGTGGACGGCGTGAAGGTGGGCGTGGGGCCGGGCTCCATCTGCACCACCCGGGTGGTGGCCGGCGTCGGGGTCCCGCAGGTCACCGCGGTGGACGACTGCGCCCGCGCCGCAGAGGCGCACGGGGTGCCCATCATCTCCGACGGCGGCGTGAAGTACTCCGGCGACGTGGTGAAGGCGCTGGCGGCCGGCGCGTCCACCGTGATGATCGGGTCGCTGCTGGCCGGCACCGAGGAGGCCCCCGGCGAGGTCATCCTCTACCAGGGGCGCAGCTACAAGTCGTACCGGGGCATGGGGTCGATCTCCGCCATGAAGGACGGCTCCCGGGACCGCTACTTCCAGGCCGACGTGGCCGACGCAGAGAAGCTCGTCCCCGAGGGGATCGAGGGGAGGGTTCCCTACAAGGGGACGATCGCCATGAACGTCTTCCAGCTGGTGGGCGGCCTGAATAGCGGCATGGGCTACCTGGGCGTGAAGGACATCCCCGAGCTCCGGACCAAGGCCCGCTTCGTGCGGATCTCCGCCGCCGGGCTCAAGGAGAGCCACGTGCACGACGTGATCATCG
>DAIEMM010000273.1 GCA_027349605.1 Anaeromyxobacteraceae bacterium | reverse complement strand
GGACCGACGGCTTCGAGAGGCTGGCCACGTTCCGGCCGCTGCCGCTCCCCGGCGGCGACCGGGCGGTCCGCGAGCCCTGGCGGCTCGCGCTGGTGGCGCTCGACCAGGCCTTCGACGGACGCGCCCCCTCGGGCGGCTTCGCCGCGATCGACGCAGCCCCAGCCGGCGCACGGGAGGTGGTGCGGCGCATGGTGGCGGCCGGGGTGAACTCCCCGCCGGCGCACGGGGCAGGCCGGCTCTTCGACGCGGTGGGAGCCCTCGCCCTCGGGCGCGGCGTGTCGCGCCACGAGGGGCAGGTGGCCATGGCGCTCGACGCGGCGGCCGACGACTCGGCCGAGGGCGCCTACCCGTTAGCCGTCGACACCGGGACCGCTCCCTGGGAGCTCGACTGGCGCCCCACGATCCGGGCCGCGGCGGAGGACCTGCTGCGCGGGGTCCCGGCCGGAGCGGTCTCGATGCGCTTCCACCGGGCACTCGCCGCGGCCGGCGCGGAGCTCGTCCGGATGGCCTCCGGGATCCACGGCAGGCTGCCCGTCGTGGCGACCGGCGGCGTCTTCCAGAACGCCCGTCTGGCCGGGCTCCTGGTGGGGGAATTGTCGGGCCGATCCGAGGTATACCTACCCGGTCGGGTACCCCCGGGGGATGGCGGAATCGCCCTCGGTCAGGCGGTCGTGGCCTCCGCCACCGCCTCGCCCTGACGGGAGACGCGCTGCCATGTGCCTGGGTGTGCCCGGAAAGGTCCTCTCCATCTCCGACGACGGGATGTCGGCCCAGGTCGACTTCTTCGGCGTGCAGAAGGAGCTCCGTCTCGACATCGTCGACGTTCCGGTCGCCGTGGGGGACTACGTCCTGAACCACGTGGGCTTCGCCATCCGGCGCATCCCACCCGAGGAGGTCGGCGAGACGCTGGCCCTCTTCGACCAGATCCTGAAGGAGGCGGCCGCCGGCGACCTCATGGCCGAGGACGTCCGCGGCGAGGTGTCCGCGGGAGGGCCCCCCCCCGGCGAGGGAAGTCGTGGGTAGCCCCTTCGACGAGCTCAAGTTCCGCGACCCGGAGCGGGCCCGCGCGCTCTCCGGGGCGCTGCGGCGCGAGGTCGAGGCGGCCGGACGCACCCTCTCGCTCATGCACGTGTGCGGGAGCCACGAGCAGGCCATCGCCCGCTTCGGGCTGCGCGCCGCCTTCCCCCGCGGCCTCGACGTCATCATGGGGCCCGGTTGCCCGGTCTGCGTGACCGACACCCCCGAGGTGGACGAGGCGGTCGCCCTGGCCGCGCAGGGCGTCCGCGTTTGCACCTATGGTGACATGCTCCGGCTGCCCGGGACGGTGAGGTCGCTGGCCGACGCGCAGGCGGACGGCGGGAACGTCGAGGTGGTGTACAGCGTGGCCCAGGCGGTGGACCTCGCCCGCGCCCGTCCCGCCGAGCCGGTGGTCTTCTTCGCGAGCGGATTCGAGACCACCGCGGTCGCCACCGCGGCGGTGCTCCTCTCCGGCGTTCCGGACAACTTCTCGGTCCTGTCGTCCCACAAGTACGTCCCGGCCGCCATGGACGTGGTGAGCGAGCTGAAGGAGACGAACATCGAGGGGTTCATCGCCGCCGGGCACGCGGCGACCATCACCGGCTGGGGGATCTTCGAGCCCTTCGCGGCGCGAACCCGGACCCCCGTCGTCGTGGCCGGCTTCGAGCCGCTCGACGTGCTCGCCGCGGTGCTCGAGCTGGTGAGGCTCGTCCGAGCGCGGCGCCCCGAGGTGGTGAACTGCTACCCGCGCTGCGTCTCGAAGGAGGGCAACGGGCCGGCCCTCTAGAAGCTCTGGAAGGTCTTCGACGTGGTGGACGGGAACTGGCGCGGCATCGCGCGGGTCCCTCGCGGAAACCTGGAGCTGCGGCCCGAGTGGGACCACGTGAACGCGCGCCGCCGCTTCCGCATCGACACCGCCGCGGTGGGGGGCGCCTCCCACAACCTGCTCGCCGAGCACTGCATCTGCGGCGCGATCATGTCCGGGCTCGCCAGGCCTTCCGACTGCCCGATCTTCGGCAAGGAGTGCCGCCCCGACTCCCCGGTGGGCGCCTGCATGGTCTCCTAGGAGGGATCCTGCAAGATCTGGCACGTCTACGGTGGCCCGCCCGACCTGAAGGAGGTCGCCTGATGCCCGGGGGCAAGGTGGGCATGAAGCACGGCGCCGGCGGCCGCGCCATGCGCGCCCTCATCGAGGAGGTCTTCCTGGGGCTGGCCTCGCCGGTGGACGGGATCGGCCTCGCGGCCCTCGACGACGGCGCGGCCCTCCGCGTGGGCGACCGCTGGCTCGTCATCACCACCGACTCCCACGTCGTCCACCCCATCTTCTTCCCGGGCGGCGACATCGGGCGACTGGCGGTCTCGGGCACCGTGAACGACCTCGCCATGATGGGGGCCACCGAGCCGCTCGCGCTCACCTGCGCGGTGATCCTGGAGGAGGGCTTCTCCCGCGACGACCTGATCCGCATCCGCGACTCCATGCTGGACGCCAGCCGCGAGGCCGGCGCGCCCATCGTCACCGGCGACACCAAGGTGATGGGCCACGGCGAGGTGGACGGCATCGTGCTCAACACCGCCGGCGTGGCCCTCTGCGACCGGGTGGTGACGGACGCCGGCCTGCGGGTCGGCGACCGGATCCTCGTCACCGGCAGCGTGGGCGATCACGGCATGGCGGTGATGGTGAAGCGCCACGCTCTCGGCATCCAGGGCGACCTGCGAAGCGACGTGGCGCCCCTGAACGGGCTCATCCGCGCCGCGCTGGCGGCGGGGGGCGAGGACGTGGTGGCGATGAAGGATCCCACCCGCGGCGGAGTGGCCTCGGTGCTCCACGAGATGGCCGGCAAGGCCAGGGTCGGCGTGCTCCTCGACGAGACTGCGGTCCCGGTGAACCCGGAGGTCCGCGCGGCGAGCGAGGTGCTTGGAATCGACCCGCTGGTCGTCGCCAACGAGGGGAAGGCCGTCATCGGGGTGCGCCCCGGGGCCGCCGACCGGGTGCTCGCCGCGCTGCGCGGACATCCGCTGGGCCGGCAGGCCGCCATCGTGGGCACGGCCATCGCCGACCGGCCCGGGCAGGTCATCCTCGACACCGGCTTCGGGCGGCGGCTGCTCGCCGAGCCGGACGGCGAGCCCCTTCCCCGGATCTGCTGAGGCGCGCCGTGCACGAGTACTCGCTGGTGCAGTCGCTGGTCGGGCGCGTGGAGGCGCTGGCGCAGGAGCGGAAGGCGACCGCGGTGCACCGCCTGGTGGTGTCGGTGGGCGAGCTCTCCGGCCTCGACCCCGGGCTCTTCCAGACCGCCTACGACACCTTCCGCGCGGGCACGATCTGCGAGCGGACCGCCATGGAGCTTCGCGAGGTCCCGGCGCGCTGGACCTGCCCCGGATGCGGGCGGGAGATCGCCCGCGGCGAGGTCCTCACCTGCGAGGCCTGCGGGATGCCGGCGAGACTGTCGGCCGGCGCAGACGAGATCCTGCTCGAGACCATCGAGATGGAGGTCCCCTGATGTGCACCACCTGCGGCTGCGGCGACACGAGCCTCGTGCCCGTGGAAGTCCACGAGCGGATCCTGGCCGGCAACGACCGGGTGGCCGCCCACAACCGCGAGCACTTCGCCGCGGCGGGCGTGCTGGTCCTGAACGTGATGGGCTCGCCGGGCGCGGGG
>DAIEMM010000272.1 GCA_027349605.1 Anaeromyxobacteraceae bacterium | reverse complement strand
TGTCGAAGCGACCCGACCTGGCGCGGAAGTACGGCGTCGCCGTGGTGCCGCTCGCCGTGGCGGTGCGCGCCAACGGGAGCGTGGAGCGCCGGATTCACTAGACTGGACTAGCCGCGACGGGCGCGCGCGCGGCGTGCCAGCAGGCGCCGGAGCACCCCGATGGCCGCCCAGCCCCACAAGGACCCCCAGGCCGCCCCCAGGACGACGTCGCCGGGCCAGTGGACGCCCACGTACATGCGGCTCCAGGCCACGCCGAGGGCCGCGGAGTAGAGCACGGGCGCCAGCACGGGCAGGCCCGCCGACCCCACCGCGGCCATGGCGAAGAAGTTGGCCACGTGGAGGCTGGGCAGGGACCCCACGTTGGCGGCCGGCGAGAGGTACCGGACCGTTCCCTCCGGCAGCGCGTAGACCGGCCGGGCCCGGGCGAGGAGCGGGCGGACCACCTGCGAGCCGAGCCCGTCGCTCAGGGCCAGGGCCGCGGCGAGGGCCAGGACCCAGCCCAGGCGTTCCCCCTTCCGCCGCAGGAGCAGGCCGGCTGCGATCAGGACCGCCACCGAAGCCCCGAAGGCGGGGCTGGAGAGCGCTCGCGCCACCGCGTCGGCCCACGGGCCGGCGTCCACGTTCACGGCGCGGAAGATGCGCTCCTCGACGGCGAGATGGAGGTCGGTGGGGATCACGGGCGGGCGGACGGGAAGGATACTCCAGGACCGCCCCCAGAGGGTTGGTGAGGTCCCTCGTCGGACGGCTACAGTCGAGACCCGTGCAGGGGTGGGCTCGGGCAGGGGTGGGCTCGGGGAGGAGGGCCCATGCGGGGACGGGCCGTGCTCGCCGCGCTGTTTCTACTCGGAGTGACATGGGCGGGCGTCGCCGCGCAGCGCTTCGGGGATGGCGAGGTCGTGCTGGGCCGGTCCGGCGTCGACGGCATGTGCCGCCCGCTCGGCTACCAGGGCTTCGTTTTCGTGGGTGGGCGCTTCGCCGGCACCCTGGCCCCGCCGACCCGCTCTGCTGCCCGTCGCGGGTGAGCACCGTCCGGTACCGGATCGAGAGGGACGGCAAGGGGCCGGCCGTGAGGGCGGTCGGCGTCACCACCGTGAACACCGGCGACCTGACCTCGGCGCCGGTGGCCTCGAGCGTCGCGCTCCGGACGTGGCAGCTGGCCCGGATCCAGATGATGGACGGCTCGGTCCTCGTGCCCGACTCCCCGTCGAAGTACACGCTCGAGCCGGGGAGCGATGGCCGCGCCACCCGGACCGACGGCGCCATCCTGGAATTCCTGCCGGCCCCCGGGCCGGACGGCCTGCTCGGCCCCGACGAGCGCTGCAGCCGGAGCGGCGGATCGGTGGGCGACTTCCCCAACACCTGCCTCCCCGGCGCGTGCGGCTGCTCGCCCGAGAGCAGCCACGCCGTCCAGGTCTGCCAGTGTCCGGCGAGCCAGTGCTTCGACGGCAAGTCCTGCACGCCGTCGGGGAAGCTCCCGGCCGATCAGCTCCGGTAGTCGGCGTTCTCGGTCACGTACTCGTGGCTCCGGTCGGCGCCCAGGACCTCGGTCGAGGCCGTGCCCAGCCCCAGGTCGATCTCGATCTCCACGGAGCGCTCGTGGGGCGGGTAGTCCACCGGCGGCCGGAAGGTGAGGCCGTCCGGGGGCGGGACGGAGGCGTAGAGCTCGGCGTCCTTCATGTGGAGGTGGAGGCGCCGCTCCAGGTCCGGGTCGAGGCACATGGCGCCCCTCTCGAAGAGGGTCTCGCCGCCCAGCCGCAGGCGAACCGCCGCCGGGTCGAGCCCGAGCCCGGCGCGCCCCGCCTGCTTGCCGATGGCGGCCAGCAGCCGGCCCACGTTGGGGTCGTTGCCGTTCACCGCGCACTGCACCAGCGGTGAATTGACCACCGCCTTCCCGACGTCCCGGGCCGTCCGCGTGTCGGGCGCGCCGCGGACCACCACGTGCAGGACGTGGTGCACGCCCTCCCCGTTGCGGACCACGTCCTCGGCCAGGTCGCGGGCCAGGCGTGCCAGCGCCTCCCGGAAGGCCCGCGGATCGGGCGCGGGGCGCCGCATCGAGGAGACCAGCGCCACCGTGTCGGAGGTGCTCGTGTCCGAGTCGACGGTGATGCACTGGAAGCTCCCCTCCACGGCCTCGTCGAGTGCGGCCCGCAACTCCTCGCGCGGGACGGAGAGGTCGGTGAGGAGGTAGACCAGCATGGTGGCCAGGTCGGGCTCGATCATGCCGGCCCCCTTGGCGATCCCCACGATGCTCCCCTCCCCCACCGCGACGCGGCGCACCTTCGGGTAGAGGTCGGTGGTGAGGATGGCCTCGGCTGCGGGCAGCACGCTCTCCGCCTGGAGGGCGGCCACCGCCCCGGGAAGCGCCTCGACCATGTCCTTCACCGGGAGTCTCCAGCCGATCACGCCGGTGGAGCTGGGGAACACCTCGGCCTCTCCGACCCCGAGGAGACGCGCGGCCGCGGCGGCGACCTCCTCGGCCGCCTCCACGCCCCCGGGAGCGCACACGTTCGAGACCTTGTTGTTCACCACCCAGGCCGCCAGGCGCGGCCCGGCGAGGCGCGAGCGCCCCACGATCACCGGCGCGCCCGGGAAGGCGTTGCGCGTGAACTTGGCGGCGAAGGAGGGCGTGGGCCGGTCCACGGCGATGATCGCCAGGTTCATCCTCGCCGGCTTCGGGACCTCCACCGGCGTGAACGCGAGGCGGGTGGTGCCGACGCGAAAGCCGAGGGGGAGGCGGGACTGGGTCTCGAGCCAGGCCCGGTGCTGGGCGCGGCTGCTGAACGACAGCTGGGTGCTCGGCATGGGTTCCCCATCCAAGCGTCGCCGCGCCGCGAGGTCAACCCCGATCGGGTCCCTGGTGGTGCGCCGGCCCCCGGGCCCTCGAGAAGGCGCTCCTCCGTCCATTCCACCAAGCCCCCTGGAGAACCGAAGATGAAGAAGCGCGTCGACCAGGCCGCAGAGAAGGCCGGCATCAAGTAGGCGGATCCACCCGGAAATTGCGGCCCCGCCGGGTTGACCCCGGTGGGGCCGTTTCACGTATGGTTTCGGGTGCTAGGCTCCGGGCCATGGGTTCCGCGGGCGGGCTTCCCGAGGCGCCGGCCACGATGGAGACGTCGCGGGAGGGGGAGTCGACGCTCCTCGTCCGGCTGCGGGGCGCCTGGCGTCTCGCGGGCGAGTTGCCCGCAGCCTCCCAGATCGACCAGGCGCTCGCTCGCGCCCCCGCCTCCTCCCTGCGGGTGGACGCGGCCGGGGTCGCCGGCTGGGACAGCGGGCTCGTGGTCTTCCTCTACGGCGTGCTCGAGGCCTGCCGAGCCCGCGGCGTCCCGGTGACCCATTCCGGCCTGCCGGGAACGCTCGAGCGGATGCTGGCGCTCGTGCAGGAGTCGGCGCTCCCCCCGTCGGTCCCCCCCACGCGCGGAGGGTGGCTCGAGCGGCTGGGGCGGCGCGCCCTCGGCTGGCGGGAGCGGGGGCGCGACATGGCGCTCTTCGTGGGGGAGACCACGCTCGCGCTCGGACGCTTCGTGGTGGGGCGCGCCCGCTTCCGCGGGCAGGACCTGGGGCTGCTCTTCGAGGGGGCCGGCCCGGGCGCGCTGCCCATCGTCGCGCTGGTGAACTTCCTCGTCGGGATCATCCTGGCGTTCGTGGGGATGACGCAGCTGCGCCGCTTCGGCGCCGAGTACTACGTGGCCGACATGGTGGGCATCGCGGTGGCGCGCGACATGGCGGCGCTCATCACGGCGGTGGTGCTCGCCGGCCGCAGCGGCGCGGCCTACGCCGCCCAGCTCGCCACCATGAAGGTGACCCAGGAGGTGGACGCGCTGCGCACGCTGGGCATCTCGCCGGTGGAGTTCCTGGTCGTCCCCCGCCTGGTCGCCCTCACCCTGATGATGCCCTTCCTCACCCTCTTCGCCGACCTGATGGGGATCCTGGGCGGGGCGGCGGTGGGGACCACCATGATGAACCAGGCCCTGGCCGGGTACCTGCGCCAGACCTCCCACTCGGTCACCTCCGGGGACGTCGCCGGCGGGCTCTTCAAGTCGGCGGTCTACGGCGCGCTCATCGCCCTCACGGGGACGGCGCGCGGCCTCGAGGCGGAGCGGAGCTCGGAGCGGGTCGGCGAGGCCGCCACCAAGGCGGTGGTCACCGGGGTGGTCGCCATCATCGCCGCCTGCGGCGTCTTCCAGTACGTCTTCTTCCTGTTCGGGTGGTGAACGTGGCCGACGCGATCCTCTCCGTGCGCGACCTCACCATGGCCTTCGGGGACCGGGTGGTGATGGAGGG
>DAIEMM010000255.1 GCA_027349605.1 Anaeromyxobacteraceae bacterium | reverse complement strand
GGGCCGGATGTCGCGCCGTCTTCGTCGGCTTCGAGGCCATCGACGAGGAGGGTCTCGCGCAGGTCAACAAGGGGCACAACATCGGGCTCGACTACCAGCAGGTGGTGGCCCGGCTGCACGAGCACAAGCTCGCGGTGATCGCCTCCACGATCTACGGGCTCGACTCCCACGGCCGCGACTACCCCGACAAGCTCATCGCCGCGCTCCGCCGGTGCAAGGCCGACTTCCCGCGCGTCTTCTTCGCCACGGCATGGCCAGGTACGCCGTTCTTCGCCGCCCTCGAGACGGAGGGGCGAGTCAACCGGAACTGGGACCTGGTGCGCAAGGACCTCCCGTCCATCCAGTTCAAGAACTTCACGCACGAGGATGCGGTGGCGGGGAGGAAGAAGGTCCTCGACGCCTTCTTCAACGTCGCCAACATGAGCCGGACCATCGCCCGCTGGGCGCCGAGGGAACGTTCCCTCGTCGCGACGTACGTGAAGATGGTGGTCCGCAACCGGATCGCGGAGGCGATGAAGAGCCGCCGGTCGTACACCTCGATGGGCGCCTGACGGGCAGCATGTCGATGTACGGCCTCGAGGACGGCGCGGCGGCGGCTGCGATGCTGGCCCGGATCAAGTAGGATCTCCCTCCTCGGGAGGGAGGGCTACGTGGACGACAGGACGCCACCGGACGGGATCTCCGCCTCGCAGCTGCGCGCGGCGGTCGACTTCGCCATCACCTCGAGGCGCAGCATCCGGGCCTTCCTGCCCACGCCGGTGCCGCGCGAGGAGATCGAGGCCATCCTCGCCGTCGCCAGCCGCGCACCGTCCGGCACCAACACCCAGCCCTGGAAGGTGCACGTGCTCACCGGCGCGGCGAAGGAGCGCCTCTCGGCCGCCATCCTCGCCGTCCATGCCGACCCCGCCGCGGCGTCGGGGCACGCCGAGGAGTGGGACTACTACCCGCGCGAGTGGGCGACGCCCTACGTCGAGCGACGCCGCAAGGTGGGCTGGGACCTCTATGGCCTCCTGGGGATCGGGAAGACCGACAAGGCCCGGATGCACGCGCAGCACGGGCGCAACTACGCCTTCTTCGACGCACCGGCGGGGCTCGTCTTCACCATCGACCGGATCATGCGGCAGGGGAGCTTCCTCGACTACGGCATGTTCCTCGAGAACGTGATGGTGGCCGCCCGCGCCCGCGGCCTCGACACCTGCCCGCAGGCGGCCTTCATGCAGTTCCACCGGATCATCGGCGAGCACCTGGCCATCCCGGCGAGCGAGATGGTCGTGTGCGGCATGAGCCTCGGACACGCAGACCCGTCCCGACCCGAGAACGAGCTGCAGACGGAGCGGGAGCCGGTCGGCGCCTTCACGACGTTCCACGAGTAGGGGCGCCCGGCCGCCCCCGGCGCGTCTGCGCGCTTGACCTCGCCTCGCCGCCGCTCTACACCCGAAGCGGATGCACGAACCCCTCGCCCCGCTCCTCGCCGATGGCGTCATCGACGAGGTCCTGTCACGGCTGAAGGGCGGCAAGGAGGCGGACGTCTGGCTGGTGAGGGCCGGCGGCCAGACCGTCGCGGCCAAGGTCTACAAGGCCCGGCAGACCCGGAGCTTCAAGAATGACGCCGCCTACAAGGAAGGGCGGAAGGTCCGGAACACCCGCACGCAGCGCGCCATGGACCGCGGCAGCCGTTTCGGCCAGGCCGCCGCCGAGGACGCCTGGAAGGAGAAGGAGTCCGACGCCATGTTCCGGCTGCACGCGGCGGGCGTCCGGGTGCCCCGGCCCGTGCTCTTCCACGAGGGCGTGCTCCTCATGGAGGTGGTGCTGGACGCGCACGGCCACCCGGCGCAGCGGCTCGTGGATGCGCCGCCCTCCCGGGAGCAGGCGGCGGGGCTCTACGCGGACATCCGGAGGCAGGCGATCGGCATGCTCGCCTGCGGGCTCATCCACGGCGACCTCTCGCCGTACAACGTGCTCGCGGGCAGCCACGGGCCGGTGGTGATCGACCTCCCGCAGGTCATCGATGCCGCGCACAACAGCCAGGCCGAGAGGTTCTTCCTCCGCGACCTCGACGGCATCCGCCGGTTCTGCGCCTCGCTCGACCCCGCGATCGGCGGGGAGGGCGACGGCCGGGAGATCTGGCGGGCCTACGTCCGCCGCGAGCTGACCGCCGACTTCGTCCCCACCGGCCGTGCGCCGGAGCCAGCCAGGGTGGAACGGCCGCACGGGGGAGGGCACCCGGGAGGGCACCCGCAGAAGGCGCGGAACGACGTGGCCCCTTCCAGGCCGCGGCGTCCCGACACCCGCGGGCCGCGGCATCCCCCGGCTCCCGAGGTGATTCGCGTCGAGAGGCTGCCGCACGGTGCGGTCCGTCCGAAGGAAGGCGCCAGCGCCGGCGGCGTGCCAGGCAGTCGAGGGCGGCGTCGAAGGCGGCGGCGCGGGGCGTAGCCGCCGCACGCTGCGCCAGACGGGCAGTGCCTGCGACCGGGGCCTACGCGCGCGACCGAAGGACGTGATCGAAGATGGCTCCCTGCGCGAGGAACAGGTGGTCCCCCGCGACGTCCATCTCCGACTGCTTCTCGCTGAAGGAATCCCAGGCAGGTTGGGTCACGGTCGCGACCTCGGTGACGACCGAGTCGTAGTACACCGAGGCCGCATCGCGGAGAAACCGCGCCCGGACGAAGTCCGCGCGGGCTGCGGCCTTCTCCGCGATGAGCGCTGAGAGTTGCTCGTTCATGGTGCTCCCCGGGTCGGGCAGAAGCGCGGCGACATGGTCGCGGAGGGGCTCGACAGGCGGCAGACATAACGCACTGCGTCGTCCGGCGCTCATCTCTTCCCGGGGAGCTGCCTCGGTCAGGGGTTCATCTCGTAGGCGTCCTTGAGGGCGTGCACGGTCCGCCAGACCCTGTCGGCCCGTCCGGCGTCGAAGGCGGGCCGGCGGATCATCGCCAGGGCCAGCTCGACCTGCGTGGGAGTGGCCGCCGGCTTTCCGTGCAGGTCGAGCGCGTGGCGCGAGAAGTCCCGCACCAGGACGTCGAAGACCTGGTCGACCGTGTCCCCGTCGATTCCGTCCGCTGCGTGGAGCGCCGCGCCCTCGAGGATGAGCTGGGCGTAGACCACGAGCGTGAAGAGCTCACCGACCACCAGCAGGAAGTCCACGTCCTTGGCCTGCTCCTCGGTGGGCGTGGCCCGGACCAGGAACTCCTTGAGGGCGGCGATCTGCTCCCGGAAGAGGGCCACGTTCGGCTGGTTCCAGGCCGCGAAGACCGGCGAAGGATCGTGGAACCGGATCTTCCCCAGGCCGCTGGCCGGCCCCTGGTCCCACAGGAAGGCGTCGTCGGCCGCGTCGTCGCGCCGGGGGACCGGCGGGAAGGGCGCGGGCGCGAAGAGGTAGTTCTTCATGAACTTCACGATGAGGGCGATGTTGACGTGGACGGTTCCCTCCAGCTTGGGAAGGGCCCGGATGTCGCGGGCCGCCATCTCGAAGTAGGTGTCCT
>DAIEMM010000246.1 GCA_027349605.1 Anaeromyxobacteraceae bacterium | reverse complement strand
CCCCGCGCGGGGACGTCGACCAGGCGGCCACCATCGAGATCGACTGGGAGCACCCGTCCATCCGCGGGCTCGCGGCATCGGTGGCGGGGACCACCCCGGGCACCTGGGCCGCGGCGCGCAAGCTCTCCCGCGCCGTGTACGAGAGGCTCGACAAGGTCTACGGGCAGAGCCGCGACCGGGCCAGCGAGATCCTGAAGGTGGGCCGGGGCGACTGCACCGAGCACTCCCGGCTCTTCGTGGCGCTCTGCCGGGCGGCCGGGATCCGGGCCCGCGAGGTGAAGGGGCTCGTCTACGCCAGCTACGGCCAGGGAGGCCCCGGCCTCTACTGGCACGCCTGGGCGGAGGTGAAGGTGGGTGACGACTGGATCGCCGTCGACCCGACCTTCGGCCAGGACGTGGCCGACGCGACCCACATCGCCCTCGGACGAGGCTCCCGCCAGGACGCGATCTCGCTCGTGGGGTCCCTCGAGGTCACCCGCGCCGACGCCCGCAGGCCGTAGAATGGTCCCCCACCGCCATCCCGGAGGAATCCCATGAAGGGCCTCGACCACGTCGCCATCCTCGTCTCCGACCTCGACGCCGCCATCCGGCTCTACCGCGACGTCTACGGGCTGGAGCTGGCCGAGGTGGAGGAGGTGCCGTCGGAGAAGGTGCGGGTCGCCATCTTCGGCCACGGCTCGGGGCGCATCGAGCTGGTCTCGCCGAGCGGCCCGGACAGCCCGATGGCGAAGACCATCGAGAAGCGGGGAGAGGGGCTCCACCACGTCTGCCTCGAGGTGCCGGACATCGAGAAGGCCATGGCTGCCCTCAAGGATCAGGGTGCGCCGCTGCTCGACGAGAAGCCCCGTGCCGGCGCCGGCGGAGCCCGGGTCGCCTTCGTCCATCCGAAGGGCAGCCGGGGGGTGCTCGTCGAACTCCGGCAAGGTCCCCGGAACGCTTGACCCCAAGGGGAATCGCATGGTTAGTGACAGCCCCATGAAGCGTTCCCTCACCGTCCTCCTGGCGACCCCGCTCCTCCTCGGGTCGGCCCTCGCGCAGTCCCCCGCCCCCTCGGCCCCGGTTGCGCCGAGTTCCGAGGTGGCGCCGCTCCTGACGCAGCCTCCGTCCGGCACGCTCACGCAGGCCGAGATGGACCAGAAGATCCAGGATGCGGTCCAGAAGGAAGTCGCCAAGGCGAAGGAGCAGATGCGCGACGAGGTCCGCGCCGAGATCCAGGGCGCCCAGTCGGCGTCCGAGTTCCTCGGGGAGGAGGAGGAGAAGAAGAAGCTCCACTTCATGGAGCTGAACGGCTACTTCCGCTTCCGCTGGGACCTCTTCAACAACCTGAACGGCGGGCTGCCGGCCGACCCCATGGGCTGGTACCTCTGGGGCGGGAACACGCAGATCTCGGCCAGCGCGCCCGACGGCACGCAGACCGGCGGGAACATGCGCCTCCGCGTGGACCCGACGTTCAACGTCTCGGAGCAGGTCCGGGTCAAGGCCGAGATCGACATGCTCGACAACCTGGTCCTCGGCTCCACGCCCACGGGGCGCGACTACAACCTGTACTCGTTCACGTCCACCAGCCAGGTCTCGCCCGTGCCCGGGTCCAACTGGTTCACCGGCGCCTTCCAGGTGAAGCGGGCCTGGGGCGAGGTGCAGACGCCGGTGGGGCTCCTCAGCTTCGGCCGCATGCCCGCCGACTGGGGCGCCGGCATCTACTACAACGCCGGCGGCGGCATCGACCAGGACTTCGGCGACAACGTCGACCGCATCCAGTTCTCCGTCCCGCTCGGCCAGTTCCTGGGCGGGCTGGCCGTCACGCCCTACTACGAGTGGGCCGGCTCCGGCATCACCTACTCCAGCACGTTCAACACGGTGGGCATCGGGCAGCCCGTCAACTGGACCCAGAACGACGACGCCGGGGCCATCGGGATCATGGTGGCCCGCTCCGACACGCCGGACCAGCTCCGGCGCAAGCTGGAGAAGTGCGCCACGAGCCTCAGCTACGGCCTCCTCTTCAACTACAAGTCCCAGCGCGTCGGCATCCAGGGGGCCTCCGGGCAGGCCACTCTGTCGCCCGACGGCGTCATGCCGGCGGGAGTCGGCACGCCCGTCACGTTCGTCGACCGCGACGCCAGCGCCGGAACGCTCGACCTCTTCGTCAAGTGGGTGGGGAAGAAGTTCGAGATCGAGGCGGAGGGCATCGGCATCTACGGGAGCATCGGCAACGTCGGCTTCGACCCCACCGCGGTCCCCATCCCGGCCGACATCCGCCAGGGCGCCGGCGTGCTGCGCGGGCACTACAAGCTGGGCGACGGCGGGCGCATCGCCGTGGGCGGCGAGCTGGGCATCGCCAGCGGCGACAATGCCCCCGGCTTCGGCAACTTCCCCGGGCGCTGCAACTACTCGGTCACCCCCGCGAGCTGCGGCCAGGTGGCGCTAGACGGCTCGATCGACGGCAACCAGGTGGGCGCCGCCTACCCGAGCCTCAACAACTACCGGTTCAACCCGGCCTACCAGGTGGACCTGATCCTCTGGCGCCGCATCCTCGGGACGGTCACCTACGCCTGGTACCTGAAACCCACCTTCAAGTGGGACGTGCTCGACGGGCTCACCGTCGGCGCCCAGGTCATCTACTCGCAGGCCCTCTTCGCGTCGTCCACGCCGTCGCAGGTCAACAAGTCCCTGGGCGTCGAGCTCGACGTCGGAGTGAAGTACCAGTCCGACGACGGGTTCGTGTTCTTCCTCGACTACGGCCTGCTCAAGCTCCTGTCCGGCTTCGAGATGGCGACATCTACCACGGGGGTCACCACCAGCGCGGGGGGCGTGGCGCAGAACCTCCACGCCGGCCTGGGCATCGTCTTCTAGGCGGGCGCTAGCTCGTCACGACCGTCCGGACCTGGAAGGCGGGCTGGGCCTGGATGGCCCGCTTCACCGAGCACTGATCCGCGACCCGGACCAGCGCGTCCCGGTACTTCTCCGGGAAGCCGGCCGGGATCTCGATGTCGAGGTCCACTCCGGTGAGCACGCCGTCCTCGCCGTGGTGGAGCCGCTCGACGATGCGGATCCCCTCGGTGGAGAGGCCGCGCTTCTGGCAGAAGCCCACCACGAAGATCCCCGCGCAGGTCCCCAGGGAGGCCGCGAAGAGGGCGAACGGAGAGGGGGCGGAGTTCTCGCCTCCTCCGTGGACGGGCTGGTCGGTCCGGACCGTGTGACCGCCGACCTGCGCATCGACCCGCTTCCCGCCCGGGAACGTGACCACGATCTCCGACTCACCCGCCATGGACGACCTCCGTGTCGTGGCCCCCGATCCTGGGGCCCTTCACCCTGGGAGCCAAGGGCGCAGATGGGGATTCTTTGATAGCCTCCGGCGTCGAATGAAGAAGACGAAGCTAGCCCCCGCCTCCCGCTCCCGGAAGCCGCAACCCGTCTCTCGCGCGGCCCTCTCGGGTGAGGCCGACCCCCGCCTGGTCCGCATGTCGGTCTCGATCCAGGACGACGCCGCGCTCCACCCGCAGGACATCCGGGGCAGCCAGGCCCACGTGGCGATGCTGGCGGCCCAGGGGATCGTCCCGCCTGCCGTGGCGCGCAGGATCCGGCGCGGCCTCGACCGGGTGCGGGCCGAGTTCGAGCAGGGAGCCATCCGGCACGACCCGCGCCTGGAGGACGTGCACACCCATGCCGAGCGGCGGCTGGGAGAGCTGGTGGGGCGCGCCGCCGGCTACCTGCACGCCGGACGCAGCCGCAACGACCAGGTGGCCCTCGACGAGCGGCTCTTCATCGTGGAGTCCTGCGGCCGCGCCGACGCGGCGCTGGCCGGTCTCATGCGGTCGCTCGTCGGCCAGGCCCGGCGCCACGAGAGGACGCTCCTCCCCGGGTACACCCACCTCCAGCGCGCCCAGCCGGTGTCGCTCGCCCACCACCTCCTCGCCCACGTGGAGATGCTGGGGCGCGACCGGGAGCGCTTCGGAGAGGTCCGCCGCCGGGCCGCCCTCTCGCCGCTCGGCAGCGGGGCGCTGGCCGGCACCACCCTGAAGCTCGACCGGGAGCGCGTGGCGCGCGACCTCGGCCTCGACGGGGTCACCCGCAACTCGCTCGACGCGGTCTCCGACCGCGACTCCACCATCGAGCTCTGCTTCGCCTGCGCGCTCTCCGCCGTGCACCTCTCCCGCCTCGGCGAGGAGATCGTGCTCTGGACCACGCGCGAGTTCGGCTTCATGGAGCTCGACGACGCGTTCGCCACCGGCAGCTCGCTCATGCCGCAGAAGAAGAACTCGGACGTGGCCGAGCTGGCCCGCGGCCGGGCCGGTACCGCCATCGGAGACCTGGTGGCGCTGCTGGCCATCGTGAAGAGCCTGCCGCTCGCCTACAACCGCGACCTCCAGGAGGACAAGCGGCCCCTGCTCGGGGCGCCGAGGATGCTCGTCGAGACGCTCGACGCGCTCTCCGGGGCGGTCGAGACCGCCAGCTTCGACCCCGGCCGGATGCGCGCCGCGCTGGAGGGTGGCGAGTCGCTCGCCACCGACGCGGCCGAGTGGCTGGTGGAGCGCGGGGTGCCGTTCCGGGAGGCCCACGAGGCGGTGGGGAAGGCCGCGGCGTACGCGACGTCGGCCGGTCGCCCCCTCGCCGGGCTCACGGTGGCGGAGTGGCGCAGGTTCCACCGCCGGTTCGACCGGGGCGTCCTGAGCTGCTTCGACGCGGAGCGGAGCGTGGCCCGGCGCGACCTCCCCGGAGGCCCGGCGCCCCGGAGGGTGGCGGCGGAGCTCCGCCGCTGGGAGAAGATCCTCGGGAGGCCGCGGTGAGCCTCCGCGGGCCGCTGGCGCTGGTGCTCGCCCTGGCCGCGTGCGGGGTGAAGGCCCCGCCGCGCCCCG
>DAIEMM010000220.1 GCA_027349605.1 Anaeromyxobacteraceae bacterium | reverse complement strand
GAGACCGGGATGCCGGCGGCCCGCCCGGCGTCGCAGACGTTCTTCAGCATGCGGAGCACCGAGAGGTGGAGCGGCTTGTAGAGGTAGGCCACGTCCTTGTTCTGGCGGTCCACGCCGATGAGGTACTGGATCAGGTCGTTCGTGCCGATGGAGAGGAAGTCCACCTCCTGGGCCAGCCGGTCGGCCACCATCGCGGCGCTGGGCAGCTCGACCATGATCCCCACCGGGGGCATGCGGGCCTCGAGGCCCTGGGCCACCACCTCCTCGAAGGCCTCGGCGAGCATCCACTTGGCGGCGCGCACCTCGGCCACCCCGCTCACCATGGGGAACATGAGGCGCAGGTTCCCGTGCGCGGCGGCCCGCACCGCGGCGCGCAGCTGGGCGTGGAACACGTCGGGGTGGCGAAGGCAGTAGCGCACCGCCCGCAGCCCCAGCGCCGGGTTCTCCGAGTGGTCCTTCTGGCCCGAGGGGAGCTTGTCCCCTCCCAGGTCGAAGGTGCGCACCGTCACCGGACGGCCGCCCATGGCCTCCAGGATGTCGCGGTAGTCGCGGTAGTGGTCCTCCTCGGTGGGGAGTTCCTCGCGTCCCATGAAGAGGAACTCGGTGCGGTAGAGCCCGATTCCCTCGCCACCGTGGGAGAGGAGCCCGGGCACCTCCTCGCCGAACTCGATGTTGCCGACCATCCGGAGGCGGACGCCGTCGAGGGTCTCGGCCGGGAGGTCCTTCAGGCGGGCCAGCTCGGCCTCCCGCTCCATCTGCCGGACGCGGGCCGCCTCGTAGTCCGCCCGCTCCCCGGCGGACGGGTTCACCACCACCACGCCGCGGCTCCCGTCGACGACGACCCAGTCTCCCCGCTCGGCCGTGGCGGTGGCCTTCCCGGTGCCGACCACCGCCGGGATCTCCAGCGCGCGCGCCACGATCGCGGTGTGGCTGGTGATGCCTCCCGCGTCGGTGACCAGGCCCGCCACCTTGCGGTCGTGGAAGAGCAGCGCGGTGTCGGCCGGCGAGAGGTCGCGGGCCACCACGATGGAGCCGGGCGGCGGGGTCTCGGCGACGTCCACCCCCTGGCCGAGCAGGTTCTTCACGATCCGCTCGCCCACGTAGTCGACGTCGGAGCGCCGCTCCCGGAAGAACTCGTCGTCGGGGTCGAAGGCCCCCTTGATCTTGCGGATGGCCCGCTTCACCGCCCACTCGACGTTGACCCGCTCCTCGCGCACCAGCCGCCGGGACTCGTCGACGAGCGCGGGGTCGCGGAGCATGGCGCGGTGCACCTCGAGGATGGCGAGGTGCTCGGCGCCGTCGGCGGCCTGCATCTTGGCCTTCACCCCGTCGAGCTGGTGAACGGAGAGCTCGATGGCGGCTTCCAGCCGTGCCAGCTCCGCCTCGACCTCCCCCGGGGAGACGTTGCGCCGCGGCGTCCGCACCCGGCGGCGGTCGACCGTCCAGCAGCGCCCGACCGCGATGCCGGGCGAGGCCGGGAGACCCTGGAGCGTGGTCGAGGACATGGTCAGCGCTCCCCGAAGCCCGACTCGAAGACCTTCGCCAGCGCCGCCATGGCGTCGGCGGCGTCCTCCCCCTCGCAGGCCACCACCACCGACGACCCCTTCCCGGCCGCCAGCGTGAGCACGCCCATGATGCTCTTGGCGTTGATCTGGAGGCCGTCCTTCTCGAACTGGACGTCGCTGCGGAAGCGGTTGGCGGTCTGCACCACCATCGCCGCGGGTCGCGCGTGCATTCCCAGCGAGTTCACGATCGTGAAGGTCCTCTCCAGCCGTTGCATTCCCTACCTTCCTCCCCGGAAGACCTGCGCCACCACGCCGGCGGCCGTTCCCAGCCCCAGCGCCGCGTAGACGGTGGGCAGGAGCCGGGCCCGCAGCCCGAGGACGACGATCCCCGACGTCGCGGCGAGGAGCGCGAGCGCCCCGGCTCCGATCCCGAGCCGCCCGACCGCCCCGAGCGCCATGACCCCGGCCGCCACGCCGCAGAGCACGGCGCCGCCGTCGCGCAGGCGCGCCGCCCAGGCGGGCAGGGCCAGCGCGGCGAGGCGCACCACCACCGCGTCGCCGGTGCGGTAGCCGGCGCGGAAGAGGCTCCAGCGCAGCCAGAGGTGCAGGGTGTTGTAGACGAGCAGCGCCGCGACCAGGGCCGGCCATCCCAGCACCAGCGTGCCCACCGCGGCCAGCGCGCCGAAGAACGGGCGCAGGCCAGCCCAGAAGAACCCGTCGCCCACCGCGGCCAGCGGCCCCTGCAGGACCTGCTTGTAGGCGAGGGGCGCGCCGGTCGGCTCCTCCCCGGCCGCCACCCTCTCCTCGTGGTGGATGGCACCGCCGACGATGGCGGCCGCCGTGTACGGGTGGCAGTTGAAGGTGGCGAGGTGGCGGCGCAGCGCCTCGTTGCGCTTTCCGGGGTCGGCGTAGAGGCGGCGCAGCGCCGGGTCGATGGCGTAGGCGAAGCCCAGGTTCTGCATGCCCCGCCGGTTCCAGGCGGCCTGGAGGAACAGGCATCGCCAGAAGACGCGGCGCAGGGTGACGGGGGGGATGCTCACCGGGCCCCTCCGGCCAGCCAGCCCACCGCGAAGGTGGCCACCGCCGCGCCGGCGAAGAGGCCGATGCCCCGGGCGCTGCGGAAGGCCCTCGCCCCGGCGGCCGCGGCGAGGCCCCCGACGGCGGTCCAGCCCCAGCCGAGCGGCGCGTTCAGGGCGGGAAACGAGCGGAGGACCGCAGGGATGACCCAGGCGGCGACGGCCGCGACGGCCGGGGCGAGTGCGGCCGACACGGCGAAGGGCAGGACCATCCCGTAGAGGTTCTCGCGCATCGCGGCCCGCGGCGAGCCGCGATCGAGCAGCACCTCGGCCCGGGTGGCCAGCCGCACGTTCCACTCCTCGATGGCCCGGTCGGTGGCGCGGCCCAGGGCCGCGAGCGTTCCGGCGAGCAGGATGGCGAGCGCCGCCACGGCCGGCGTGACGCCGGTTCCGAGGGCCCTTCCGGAGAGCACCGCCGCGGCGGCGATGGCGGCCGCTCCGAGCGCCTCGTTGGGCGGCAGCGACGCCCCCATGTTCACGGCCCCCAGCCAGAGCAGCTCGAGCGGGGGACCGAGCAGGAGCCCGCCGGGCAGGTCGCCGAGCGCGAGCCCCACGATGGGCGCGAGCGCCACCGGGCGGGAGAGCATGGCCTGCAGGAAGCCCTTTCGCTCCACCGCCGCGAGCCCGGCGACCACGGCGACGACGAGGTAGTCCACGCGGGTTCGATCCTATCAGCCGGCGGCGTTCCAGCGCCGCTCGATCTCGGCCAGGTCGATCGGGGCGTCGAGCGGGACGGCGCGGGCCTCGATCCGGAAGCCCGCCGCGGCGAGCCGCCGCAGCCCGTCGATCTCGGCCCCGGAGAGGAACACCGAGGGCGTCACCTGGCGCCGCCCCAGGGCGTAGTGGACGTTGCCCAGGTTCAGCACCGGGACCCGGTCCGGCGTGAATCCGGCGGCGAGCGCCCGCTCCACCTCGGCGACGTCGCGGAAGACCACCAGGACCGCCTCGGGCGATCCCGCCAGCGCCTCCCAGTCGACCCCCTTCACCGGGTCGACCTCCGCCTCCACTCCCGGGGGGAGGGCCAGGGTCATGGCCGCGCGGGCCAGCGGGCTCCCCGCCGCCTCGTCGTCCGCCACCACCACCCGCCGCGCGCCGAGGTGCGGCACCCAGCCCACCAGCACCTGGCCGTGGACCAGCCGCTCGTCGACGCGGGCGAGCCCGATCATGCCGGTCCCTCGCCGCCGGGGGGCGCGCCGCCGGGCGTCCGGGGGCGCAGGAGGTCGCTCGCCAGGGTGATGTTCTTCTGGCCGTACGAGCAGATGAGGCGGGCCACGTCGGGCAGCCGGGCCTCCGGGGTCCGGCACGTCGAGAGCTTGAGCAGCATGGGGAGGTTCACGCCGGTGATGACGTCGACCCGGTCGGAGAGGAACCCCAGCGCCAGGTTGGCGGGCGTGCCCCCCAGCATGTCGGTGAGCACGAGCACCCCGTCCCCCTCCTCGACCTCCCGGATGGCCTCGGCGATGGCCTCGCGGGCGGCGTCGAGCGGCAGGACCGAGGACACCGAGACGGCGCGCGCGCGCGGGAGCGCCCCGACGATCCCCTCGGCGCAGGCCAGGGTCTCCTCGGCGAGCCGTCCGTGCGTCGCGATCACCACGCCGATCATGGCGCTTCACTCCTTGTCGACGTCACGGTGCCAGACCCGGACCGGGATGCCGCGCTTGCCGAGCCGGGCCGCGAGCTCGGCGGCGATGGCGACCGACCGGTGCCGGCCGCCGGTGCACCCGATGGCCACGGTCAGGTAGGTCTTCCCCTCGGCGCGGTAGCGGGGGATGAGGAAGCCGGCCAGGTCCTCGACCTTCTCCAGGAAGCGCTGGGCGTCCTCCTGGCCGAGGACGAAGTCCCGCACCCGGGGCTCGGTGCCCGGGAACGGCTTCAGCTCGGGGACGAAGTACGGGTTGGGCAGGAAGCGCACGTCGAGGACCAGGTCGGCGTGGGCGGGGATGCCGGTCCGGAAGCCGAAGGAGACGAGCGTCACCCCCATGGCGTCGGCGCCGGCGCCCACGAAGCGGTTGTGCACCAGCCGCTTCAGCTCGTGCACGTTGAGCCGCGTGGTGTCGACGACCTCGTCGACCACCGCCCGGAGGCCGGCCAGCGCCTTGCGCTCGGCGGCGATCCCCTCCGGGACGCTGCCCGTGTCCCCGGCCAGCGGGTGGCGCCGGCGGGTCTCCGAATAGCGCCGGATGAGCGACTCGTCGGAGGAGTCGAAGAACAGGACCGTGACGTCGGCGCCCTTTCGACGCAGGTCCTCCACGATGCGGGGCGCGTCGGCCAGGAAGCGCTGCTCGCGTGCGTCGACGACGAGCGCGAGGCGCGAGATCTCGCCGGCGGTGTGGCCGGAAAGCTCGAGCAGCTTCTCGAGGAAGACGATGGGAAAGTTGTCGACGCAGTAGAACCCGCCGTCCTCCAGGGCACGGAGCGCGGTGGTCTTCCCCGACCCGGACACGCCGGTCAGGATCACGACCTGGGTCGCCGGGGTCCCCCGGAGCGGGTCCGTCTCCCTGGGGCTCACTCGACTTCCGTCTCGCCGCCGCTGCCCTCGGAGGGGAGCGCGATGGCGCGGTTGAGCCGCTCCTGGAACTCGCGGGCGGAGTGGTGGCCCTGCAGCTTGAGCAGGTGATTGCGCGCCGCCACCTCGATGATGGTGGTCATGTTCCGGCCCGGGCGCACCGGGACGACCAGCATGGGGATCTCCACGTCGAGGATCCGGAACTTGCGATCGTCGACGCCCAGCCGGTCGTACTCGACGTCCGGGTCCCACTCGCAGAGCTCGAGGATGATCTCGATCTTCTTCCGCTCGCGGATGGCCGCCACGCCGAAGAGGTCCTTGATGTTGATGATGCCCAGGCCGCGGATCTCCATGTGGTACTTGATGATCTCGCTGCCGGCCCCGACCACGGCGTCCTGGGTGCGCCGCTTCACCTCGACGATGTCGTCCGCCACCAGCCGGTGGCCGCGCATGACCAGGTCGAGGGCGATCTCGCTCTTGCCGATGCCGCTCTTGCCGAGCAGCAGGATGCCCACGCCCAGCACGTCGAGCAGGACGCCGTGCATGGAGGTGCTGGCGGTGAGCTGCTCCTCGAGGAAGGTCTGCACCCCCTCGATGAAGGTGGACGAGAGGTGCGAGGAGCGGAAGAGGGGCACGCCCGCCTCCTCGGCCGCCGCCAGCATGTCGGGCGGGATCTCGATGTCCTTCGTGACCACCAGGCAAGCCACGTCCTGGGCGAAGAAGGCGCGCAACACCTCGACGCGCCGCTCGCGCGGGAGCGTCTTGAGGTAGCTCATCTCGGTGTTGCCGAAGACCTGGATCCGCTCGCGGTGCAGGTACTCGGTGAATCCGGCCAGCGCCAGCCCGGGCTTCTGGATGCGCGCCGAGCTGACCTTGCGGGAGAGGCCGGCCGCCCCGCCCACCAGGACGAGGCGGAGGTCGAACTTGGTGTCGTCGAGGAGTGCCCCCACCCGGATGGCTTCCATCGCCGCGGAGTGTAGCGCGCACCCACCGCGGCGTCGACCGGAGGGGGGGCCGGGGAGACCCTCGTCCTGCGCTCCGGACGGGGTGTCCCGGGACCAGGAACTTCCGTTGACGCGGCCGTGCCGTGAACCTTAGATCCCCCGCGCGCCATGGACGCCCGCATCCTCTACCACGCGAACTGCTTCGACGGCTGCGCCTCCGCGGCGCTGCTGGGCAGGTTCTTCCAGGCGCGGCTTGGGTCCGGCCTGGGCGCGATCGAGCACGTCCCGCTGCAGCACCAGGCCGCAAACGCCATCCCGCCCGACGCCTTCGCAGCCGACGTGAACGCCATCGTCGACTTCCGCTACTCCCCGTCTCCCCGGCTCGACTGGTGGTTCGACCACCACCAGAGCGCGTTCCAGCCCGCTTCCGACCGCGCCCACTTCGAGGCCGACCGCTCCGGGCAGCGCTTCTGGGACCCTGGCGCCCCGTCCTGCACGGGCTTCATCGCCCGGGTCGCCCGCGAGCGCTTCGGCTTCGAGGCCCCCGACCTGGCCGAGCTCGTCCGCTGGGCCGACGTGATCGACGCGGCGGCCTTCCCCTCGGCCGAGGTGGCGGTGAAGCTCGCCGAGCCGGCCCTGCGGATCATGACCTTCCTCGAGGCCACCCGCGACCCGGCGGCGCCGGGGAAGCTCATCGAGGCGCTTCGGACCCGGCCGCTCGCCGAGGTGGCCGAGGAGCCCTGGGTGGCCGGCCCGCTGGCCCCGGTCCTGGAGCGCCACTTCCGCTCCATCGACGCGGTCCGGGCGGCGGCGCGCCTGGACGGGGGCGTGGCCTTCCTCGACCTGGCGGCGGCCGGGCTCGAGACCGGCAACAAGTTCGTCCTCTACTGGCTCTTCCCCGAGGCCCGCTACACCGTCACCGTCTCGCACGACGCCAAGCGGTCCAAGGTCTCGGTGGGCTCGAATCCCTGGGCCCGCCCGCCCCGGGCCCACGACATCTCCCGCATCTGCGAGCGCTACGGCGGCGGCGGCCACCCGGTGGTGGGCGCGGTCTCCCTCGACCCCGACCGGCTCGACGACGCCCGGCGCGTCGCCCGGGAGATCGTGTCCACCCTCCAGGCCTCGCCCGGGGCCGTGGCGTGACCCCGGGGCAGTCCATCCTGGTCGTCGACGACGACGACGATTTCCGGGAGGCGCTGTGCGAGGTGCTCTCCGAGGCCGGCTACCCGGTCGAGCAGGCCGGCAACGGCGAGCTGGCGCTCAAGCGCATGGCCGTCGAGAAGCCCGGGGTCGTGCTCCTCGACCTCAAGATGCCGGTGCTCGATGGCTGGGGGGTCGTCGAGCGGATGCGCAAGGACCCTGGCGCCGCCCACATCCCGGTCCTCATCCTGTCGGCCTACGGCTACGAATGGGAGTCGGAGCTGCTCGGGGTCCAGGGCTTCATCCCGAAGAGCGTCGGGATGGAGTAGATCCTCGACCGGATCCGCCGCATCGCCGGGCCTCCGCCCATGCACCACTAGCGCAAACGGAATTCGAGGCCGCCCATGTACCCCATCATCCTGTTCGCCCACTCCGTCGTCCGCTGGGCCGTGCTCCTCGGCGCCGCCTGGGCCACCCTGGCCGCGCTTTCCGGGCTGCGCGGCCGGCGCGCCTGGACACGGAGGGCCCGGGTCCCCGGGGTGGTGCTCGCGGCCGTCGCCGACGTGCAGCTGCTCCTCGGGCTCTCGCTCTGGCTCGCGCTCTCCCCCTACGCCATCACGACGGGCACCCGCTCCCACTACTGGACCTACGCCCATCCCTTGGCCGGCATCGCCGTGGTGGCGCTCGTGCACGTCGGAAGCGTGCGGGCGCGGCGCATGCTCGACGACGCGGCGCGCTGGCGGACGGCGGCCCGGTACTACGGGGCGGCCCTGGTGGTGGCGCTGCTCGCCGTTCCCTGGCCGCTGCTCGGCATGGGGCGCTCGCTCCTGCCCTTCTAGCCCGTACCGTCCTTGCCGCCCCGGGTCGGCCAGCGGATCCGCGCCCGCAGGGTCCCGGGCTCGCGCTCGGCCAGGGTGGCCGGCTTCACCGCTCCCTCTCCGAAGCGGTCGGCCAGCGCGTCGATCGCGGCGTTGAGCGCCGCCCGCCGGGCCTGGTCGTCCCCTTGCCGTCCGGCCGGATCCTCTCCGAAGAGGCCCATCTGGTCCGGTTCCGCCTCGCCGGCGGCGAATCCCGAGACCGTCACCCCGGTGAGCCGCACCGGACGGTCGAGCCCGGCCCGGGCCAGATCCTCCCGGATCGACCGGTAGATCTCCCTGGCGTCGTCGGTGGGACGCGGCAGCGTCGAGCGGCGGGTGAGCTGCTCGAAGTCCGCGTACTTCACCTTGAGCGTCACGACGCGCCCGCGCAGCGCGGCCTCCCGCAGGCGGCGGGCCACCCGGACGCACTGGTCGAGGAGCTGCGGCAGGAGCGCGTCCTCGCCGGCGAGGTCCCTCTCGAAGGTGTCCTCGGCCCCGATCGACCGGGCCTCCTCGTCGGGGACCACCGGTCGCGGGTCGTCGCCGCGGGCGAGCGCGCGCATGTGCGCACCCTGCGTGCCGAAGCGCTCCGCCAGCACCTGCTCGGGGAAGCGGGCCAGCTCCCCGATCGTGCCGATGCCGAGCGCACGGAGCGCCTGCTCGGTCACCTTTCCCACGCCCCAGATGCGCGAGACGGGAAGCGGCGTCAGGAAGGCGGCGGTGGTCCCGGGCGGCACGACCACGAGCCCGTCGGGCTTCCCCAGGTCGGAGGCGATCTTCGCCGCCATCTTGCAGTCGGCCACCCCGGCGGAGACCGTGAGCCCGGTGCCCTCCCGGACCTCGCTTTTCACCTTGCGTGCAATGGGCTCCGGCTCGCCGTGCAAGGCGCGGCTCCCGGTGACGTCGAGGAAGGCCTCGTCGAGGGAGAGCGGCTCGACGAGCGGCGTGTAGCGGCGGTAGACGGCGAAGACGGCCCGTGACAGCTCCCCGTAGCGCTCGAACCGCGGAGGGAGGAAGACCCCCTCCGGGCAGCGGCGGCGGGCCTCCACGGTGGGCATCGCCGAGCGGACGCCGAATCGCCGGGCCTCGTAGCTGGCGGCGCAGACCACGCCTCGTCCGGATGTGCCCCCCACGATGACCGGCCGGCCCCGCAACCCGGGGTCGTCGAGTTGCTCGACCGAGGCGTAGAACGCGTCGAGATCGAGATGGAGGATGGACGGCACGCCAGCACCTTATTACCACCTGGCGATAGACCCAAAAGGGGCCGGACAGAGACTGGATAACTACTATCATAGACCCCATCAGTCCATCTTGATTTAAATCATTTATTGATGGACATTGGTGCCGCCTTAGAAAGGAGGCGTTCCATGGAATCCCAAGGAATCACCCCCGCCGCTGCGCCCGGAGGTCGAATCGCCTCCCGCCTGTGGGCCGCTGCCCGTACCGAGTTCTCGAGCCGCGGCTATCACGGCGCCCGCGTGCAGGTCATCGCCAAGCGGGCCGGCTGCAACGTGGCGCTTCTCTACCGTCACTGGGCGTCGAAGCGGGCCCTCTACGTCGAGATCCTGAAGGCGATCTGGCAGGAAGGATCGAAGGAGATCGCCAGCCAGCTCGAGACCTCGAGCGGGGCCAAGGGCGTCGTCTCGGCCTACCTCGA